>JAGWRH010000392.1 GCA_028876695.1 Acidobacteriota bacterium
GAGCAGTCGCATGGGCGCAAATCGCTGGACGATTTCCTGCGGGAGTTTCTGGGCCAGCGCGACACGGGCCCGATCGTCGCTCCATACACACGGCAGGACGTGGAAACGACGTTAAACGCCGTGTGGCCGTACGACTGGCATTCATTTTTTCAGAGGCGTATCTACGACGTGAACGATCGGCCTCCGACGGACGGCCTGGAATCGGCGGGCTGGCGCATCGTTTACAATTCCACGCCGAACACCGCGCGGTTCGATTCGGACGTCACCCCGGTCGAATACTACGGATCATTTTCGATCGGAATGAACGTGGATAAGGACGGGTCGATTTACGATGTTTGGGCGGGAAAGCCGGCCTACGCCGCGGGACTGGGTCCGAGGATGACGATTCTGGCCGTCAATGGGCGCGCCTATTCGGCGAGTGTGCTCGACGACGCGATCTCCCATCCGGTAAACGGCAAGATCGCCATCGTGGCGCGAAACTTTAATGCGGTGCAGACGTACGTGATCGATTACGCCGGAGGCGTGAAGTATCCCCACCTTGAACGCATTTCCGGCGCGTACGATTACCTGAGCGACATTTTAGCGACGAAGAAGTAGCTCCGCGGCCGGATCGATTCGCCGGTTCGCGGCTAGAAATTGGCGTTCAGCCAGGCGACGGCGGCGGCGATATCGACCTGTTTGGCATACGAGACTAAATTAGGGATTTTCTCGACGCAATCGAGCGGAACCGGCTCCGGGAGGACGGGTGCGAGGCGGAAGTAGTTCGGTCCGAGCAGGCGCGCACATTCGTAATCAGCGACGCCCATTCCACCTTCGAGCATCATGTCGGCTAGCTTCGGCGCCCATTGCGCGAGTCCCCAATCGAGACGACCGCCGGCGATATAAGCGGGTGTAACGCCGGTTCCCAAGGACAAGAGCCTCAAGTCGGCGAGCTGTTGCTTGCCGGTGCCGGCGTCTAGCGCCTGAGCCACGGCCGCCATGGAGGGATTATTGGCAATCACGCCGCCATCGACGTAGCCCTGGTAAACGGGGAAGTAGGTGGGAGCGGCGCTGGTGCGCAGCGCCACGTTGGCTACTTTTTCGGCGCAGTCCGAATCGGGCCCCGCGAAATTGTGAAAGAACTTGGCTTTCCACATCCGCGGCGCGGGCGGTGCGGCCTGGCTATCCAGATCGAAAGTGGGGATCAGGACGTGACGGGGCAGGAGATCGTTCCAACCCGTCTTTCAGGCCGCTGTCAATGCTGGTAGCGCCTTCGAGATCTTTGCGGGCGTCGGATTCCCGCTTGTCGTGATACACGTTCAATAAATCGAAACGTTGAATGAGCTGGTCTTCCACGGTCCGGCTCTCGATGAGCGCAACCTGCAGATCGTTTGGGTTCTTCAGTCCAAGGGTCTGTTGAGCGAGCGAACCCAGGACCCCGATGCCACCGCTCGCTTGCGATAGCAGACCCGCGTTCATCAGGTCGTCGTGCTGAGGCGGAAGAATCACGGTCACTGCGGTGAATCGGCTGGGTAACAGAATCGCCGCCAGCAGCGCGCATGCCGTGAAAACGGCCGTACCGATGGCCAATGTCCTGCGCCGGTTATACAGCAACCAGAGTAGGTCGAGGACTGAAACCCCTGCGTCTGGTTCAGCGCCTACAGCGGATTTTTCTTGTGCAATTGCTGAACTCATTCGGAACCGAGCCCAAGCGGTCCCTTTCTCTCGCAGAGATCGTCGAGATTGAGATTTGCTACATCAATTTCGCGCTCGTATTGGCGATGCTTCCTGAATGACATTATGAAAACCGGCGCCAGCGAACCGCCGAATTCCGTGACGGCTGTGCACGTCAGCGGCTGCTTAGAGTTCCCGCTTCGGTTCGATGGTGATGTGGCTCGGCAATGCAAGTTGCATGCCGAAACATGTCCAACTAGGAGGTTGTGATTAGAGGCGTTTTAGGCGGTTCAATAGCTGGCAGGCGGTCGGATATCGCACTTTATTGCGGTTGTGAATTCCCGTATTCGAACTGGCGCCGCTGGAAAGTGGTCCGATTTGAACCTGAGTCCGATGCCATTCCGGCCGAGCACTCGTCGCATGCGGACTTCATCCAGCCGGGACTTTCAAGGCACCAACATGTGCGTCGGCGATCGGAGGTCGCTGAAGAGATTGTACGAAACGTATGATGGTGGAGGCGGGGGGAGTCGAACCCCCGTCCGAGAAGCCTTGCCACCCGAAGACTACATGCTTAGCTCGTTCCGGTCGCAACCGACCCGTGAGGGCAGGCCGCAAGTTCGTCGGCGAAGCTCAGAGCGAGCAAGACGCGCCGCCGACTAGTCCGATAATCTTACCGGCGCGTTACGGACCGAAAAGCGCCAGCCAGCCTGCTGTATGACGCCTCATCTCAAGCGCGCAGACAACGCCCGAGGAGACGCGCTACCTAGGTTTAATTAGGCAGCGAGAGGCAACTGCGAGTTGGCAGTTGTAACGTTCCACCCGATTGCGGGCAGGTGGCACCCGGCATGCCTTCGGGCCGCGACAGCTTCCGTCGAAACCGTGTCGCCCCCGTCGGTACTACTAGGATAGCACTCCACCGAACATCTGTCAGCGCACCCGCACCGGTCTCGCGTTACCAGGGAATTGCAGCGCCTGCAAGGATACGGAGCGCAAGGTGGGCCCTACGGCGACTGAACGACCTCTGGACGTTCCTGCCGTTCTGCTCGCATGATGCGCCGTGCCCATACTAAGGGTGTAGCGTAAGCACATCACAACGCAAATAGCGGGGCTCTGCCGGATGCTTTGCGTTACCGGCAGAGCAATGCGATCAGCGCTGCGTAGGGCGGGTAGAGCGCTGAAAGTTGCGCGCGGCTTCCCAGTTCGAAATCCGCGGGATCGAATCCCGGCGCCAATGTCGTTCCCAAAAGCGCGAACTTTCCCCCTGGTGCGACGCGCGAACCTTGCCAGCAGCCCGCCGGAACCGTGTGTTGCAGGCGCATTCCGCTCTCGATTTTCGGTCCTATTAGAATCGGCTCGCCCGCTCCGCCTGCGTTTAACTGCAACATCTCGACGGGATCGCCGAGATAGAAGTGGTAGGTTTCGTCGCCGCGCAGTCTGTGCATCGCCGAAAAACTGTCAGGTGTGAGGAGAAAATAAATTGCGGTGGCGAGCCGCCGTTCGCCCGGGTATCCCGGCAGGGAATCCTGCGGCAGCACGAGTCTCGACCGATAAGTTTCCACGTAAAAGCCGCCCTCGTTCGGTAGCGGCTCCAGCTGTAACAGCCTCTTGATCTCGTCAGCGGTAATCATTCCCCGAGGTCAGCAGCCATGCGATTCGTGACAGACTTGTATCGAGCGCCTCCGGCAGTCGCCCAGAGATGGTCCAAGGTTCCGAAGATACGGGCGCGATTCGCAGATGGCAAGGAAAACCTCGGGCCCAGAGAGGTACCGCGGAGCGATGGGGGATTGACCAGAACAAATTCGTGGCCAACCGAAGCCGGCGCAAAGAAACCAGCGATACGCTCGGCTAGCCGCCCCCATTTGCAAGGGTACCGCTGCGAGACGAGCCGAACGAAATCCGTTAGCTTGGATTCGACATCGACGCGAGGAATTCCCCGTTCGTCTTGGTCTTCGAGAGCCGCCCGAGCAGCAGCTCCATCGCTTCCACGGTGGAAAGCGGGCTGAGGACCTTGCGCAGAACCCAGATGCGATTTAGTTCGTCGGCCGGCAGAAGCAGCTCGTCTTTTCGCGTGCCGGAGCGGTTGATATCGATCGTCGGGAACACGCGCTTATCAACGAGCCGCCGGTCTAGATTGATTTCCATGTTGCCCGTGCCCTTGAATTCCTCGAAGATCACGTCGTCCATGCGGCTGCCGGTATCGACGAGCGCCGTGGCGATGATCGTCAGCGAGCCGCCCTCTTCCACGTTTCGCGCGGCGGCGAAAAACCGGCGCGGCCGCTGCAGCGCGTTGGCGTCGATACCGCCCGAGAGAACTTTTCCGGACGGCGGGGTGACGGCGTTGTAGGCGCGGCCCAGGCGGGTGAGAGAGTCCAGCAGAATCACCACGTCGCGCTTGTGTTCCACCAGCCGCTTCGCTTTTTCGAGCACCATTTCTGCGACTTGGATGTGCCGCTGCGGCGGTTCGTCGAACGTCGAGCTGATGACTTCGCCCTTTACCGTGCGCTGCATGTCCGTGACTTCTTCGGGTCGCTCGTCGATCAACAGTACGATGAGCACGACTTCGGGATGGTTCGCGGTGATGGAATTCGCGACCGACTGAAGCATCATCGTCTTTCCGGTGCGCGGCGGCGCCACGATCAACCCGCGCTGTCCCTTGCCGATGGGGCAGAGCATATCCAGAACGCGTCCGGTGAGGTTTTCCTTAGTGGTTTCCAGACGAATCCGCTCCTGAGGGTAGAGCGGCGTCAGGTTATCGAAGAAAATCTTGTTGCGCGCGACCTCGGGATCCTCAAAGTTGATCGCCTCGACTTTGATGAGGGCGAAATAGCGCTCGCCGTCTTTTGGCGGACGCACCTGGCCGGAGACGGTATCGCCTGTGCGCAAATCGAACTTGCGGATTTGCGACGGCGAGACATAAATGTCGTCGGGGCCCGGCAAGTAGTTGTACTCCGGCGCGCGGAGGAATCCGAAGCCATCCGGCAGGCATTCCAGAACGCCTTCCGAAAAGATCAGCCCATTCTTTTCCGTTTGCGCGCGAAGAATTTGAAAGATCAACTCCTGCTTGCGCATGCCGGACGAGCCGGGGATGTTGAGCTCTTTTGCGATCTTCGCCAGATCGGTGATGTTCTTATCCTTTAGTTCCGCAAGGCTAACGCTCATTCTTGTTTCCTTCTTCAAGCCTGCATGTTCAGGCATTTTTTATGATCCGAAATGGATCGAGAACCGGCGCATTGCACGTCCGCTTCCGGCGCCGAGTCCCGATTCACGATTGGCTAACCACAGAGAATCTTTACGCTCCGGTCGCGGGCTGAACCTGCGTGGCAGGATGTTGCGCCCAGGCCGGAATTGCCGGCGCTGGGACCCCCGTCTGGAGGACCGAAGAGCTTCAATTGGTCAATTCATTGTCCTGCGCGACGTCGCCAAACTTGGGCTCGACATCGCCCACCGGCGGATGGCCGGGCACTGGCAGCGGTTGTTCGAGAGCAATTTGCAGGACTTCGTCCATCGACTCCACAAATTGAATGGACATCTGCGCCAGAATTTCCGGCGGAATGTCCGCCAGATCTTTTTCGTTATCCTTGGGCAAAATCACGGTGCGCAGCCCCAGCCGATGCGCGGCCAGCAGCTTTTCCTTCACCCCGCCGATCGGCAGCACCTTGCCACGGAGCGTGATTTCGCCGGTCATGGCCACATCGCAGCGCACCGGAATGCGCGTTAACGCGCTGACGATGGAAGTGCAGATCGTAATCCCGGCGGAAGGCCCGTCCTTCGGGATCGCGCCTTCGGGCACGTGCACGTGAATATCGAGGTGCCGGTAAAAATCGTTGGAAAGGCCAAACAAGTGGCTGCGCGACCGCACGTAGCTCATGCCCGCCTGCGCGGACTCCTGCATCACGTCGCCGAGCTTTCCAGTCAACGTGAGGCGGCCCTTGCCTTGCATCAGCGTGGTTTCAGTCGAAAGCACCTGCCCGCCCACTTCCGTCCACGCCAAACCCGTGGTCAAGCCAATCTCATTGCTCTGGGCGGCCAAGAAGTCGCGGTATTTGAGGATGCCCAGATAGTCCGGGAGGTTCGCCGGCGTGACCTCCACCGTGGACGTTTTGGGATCTGTGACCACCTTGCGCGCCACCTTGCGGCACACGTTGGCAATCTCGCGGTCCAAATTGCGGACGCCGGCCTCGTGCGTATAGTGGCGGATCATATGCGTGATCGCTTCGTCGGTGAATGTCACGCGGTCTTTCGTCAAACCGGTCGCTTCGAGTTGCCGCGGCACGAGATAACGTTTGCCGATCTGATGCTTTTCCTGTTCCGTGTATCCGGGCAGCCGCAGCACTTCCATGCGATCCTGCAACGGCTGTGGAATCGTGTGCAGCACGTTGGCCGTGCAGATGAACATCACCTTCGAGAGGTCGTACTCCACATCCAGATAATGATCGGTGAACCCGTGATTCAGCTCCGGATCGAGCACTTCCATCAGCGCCGCGGACGGATCCCCGCGAAAATCCATGGACATCTTGTCCACTTCGTCCAGCACGAACACCGGATTTACGGTGCCGGCTTTCCGCATCATCTGAATGATCTGGCCGGGCAGAGCGCCGATATACGTGCGGCGATGGCCGCGAATTTCCGCCTCGTCGCGAACACCGCCCAGGGAAACGCGGACAAATTTTCGGCCCGTGGCGCGGCCGATCGACATCGCGAGCGACGTCTTGCCGACCCCCGGAGGCCCAAGAAAGCACAAGATCGAGCCCTTCGGGTTCTTCACCAATTGCCGTACGGCCAGGTATTCGAGGATACGTTCCTTGATCTTTTCGAGTCCGTAGTGATCCTCGGCCAAAATCTGCTCGGCGCGCTTAATATCGCGGATTTCCTTGGAGCGTTTCTTCCACGGCACAGCCAATAGCCAGTCGAGATAGTTCCGCGACACCGTGGATTCCGCCGACATCGGCGGCATCATCTCCAGGCGCTTCAACTCCTGCATGGCCTTTTCCATCGGCCCTTCCGGCATGCCGGAGCTTTCGATCTTCTTCTTCAGCTGCTCGATTTCGTTCGCCTCACCGCGGCCAAGTTCTTTCTGGATGGCCTTGAGCTTTTCATTGAGGTAGTACTCTTTCTGCGCGCGTTCCATTTGCCGCTTCACGCGCGTATTGATGGACCGATCGACGTTGAGCTTTTCGATCTCGCCTTCGAGGATATCCGCCACGCGCTGCAGCCGCTCAAGCGGTTCGAAAATTTCCAGCAGTTCCTGTTTTTCCTCCACCGGAATCTGCAGGTTCGCGGCGATGGCATCGGCGAGCTTGCTGGGGTCCTCGACGCGCACAGCGGCGATCATCGTGTCGTAATTCAGGCTTTGCGAGAGTTTTACGTACTGCTCGAAGAGATTGGTGACACGTTCGGTGGCTTGCTGGGTCTGCGTCCCGGGCTCGGCCTTTACCTGGACCACGCGAATGGACGCGCGGAAAAAACCTTCGTCGCTGGTCACCTGCACGATCTTGGCGCGCTCCGTGCCTTCCACCAGCACTTTGATGTTGCCGTCCGGCAGCTTCACGCTTTGAACGATATTCGCGAGCGTTCCAACCTGATAGATTTCTTCCGGCTTGGGGTCGTCCACCGAGGCATCGTGCTGCGTGACCAGAAATATCTTTTTATCGCCCGCCAGCGCCTCTTCCAGGGCGCGCACGGACGCTTCGCGTCCCACGATGAACGGGTGCATCATCTCCGGGAAAATCACCATCTCCCGCACCGGCATCATCGGCACGCGCCGTGTTTCCGTCTTTTCCTTGCTGAACATCGCTGTTTCTAAAGTCCCTTCCGGTTAACGCGAAAATCCAGAAATCCTCCGCAAATTGCCGTTCTAAAATCCGGAATTCGCCGAATCGAGGGCACGTATTTGCCGGTTCGCAAAATGCTCGAGGAATCAGCCAGCCTTTTCGAGCAGGCTCCAGTTGATTTCGTGGCCTTTTACCATATCCGCGGTAATCACGAAATCCCGGAGCTTCCGCTGTGCCGGCAGGTGGTACATCATCTCGAGCATCAAGTCCTCGAGGATCATGCGCAGGCCGCGCGCTCCGACCTTGCGTTGCAGGGCAAGGTCCGCGACCGTTTCCAAGGCGTCATCTGTAAATCGCAGTCGGACGTTTTCGAACTCGAAGAGTCTCTGATACTGACGCACCAACGCATTTTTCGGTTCCGTCAAAATCCGCACCAGCGCGCTCTTATCCAAATCGCTTAGCACGCCCGCCACCGGCAACCGGCCCACGAATTCTGGGATCAGCCCGTAACGGATCAAGTCGGTCGGCTGGACCTGTTCCAAAACCTCGATATTTCGCCGTGTGACCGTGCTCGGTTGCGTATCTGCGTGGAATCCCAGTGATTTCTGGCCCACGCGGCGCTCGATAATCCGCTCCAGCCCAACGAACGCCCCTCCGCAAATGAACAAGATATTCGTCGTATCGACCGGAGTGAACTCCTGATGCGGGTGCTTCCGCCCGCCTTGCGGCGGCACGTTGGCGACGGTGCCTTCCAGGATTTTCAGCAGTGCCTGCTGCACACCCTCGCCGGATACATCGCGCGTGATCGAGGGGTTTTCGTCCTTCTTCGAAATTTTATCGATTTCGTCTATATATATGATGCCTTGCTGCGCCTTCTGGACGTCTCCATCGGCGGCCTGCAGAAGCTTCAGAATAATGTTTTCGACGTCTTCGCCAACGTAGCCGGCCTCCGTCAGCGTGGTCGCGTCCACGATTGCGAACGGCACTTCCAGCATGCGCGAAAGGGTTTGCGCCAGCAGCGTTTTGCCCGTACCCGTCGGCCCGATCAGCAAAATATTGGATTTCGTCAGTTCCACATCGCCGGGCTGGCGATTCAGGAATATTCGCTTGTAGTGGTTGTAAACCGCTACGGCGAGCTTCTTCTTCGTTTTGTCCTGACCGATGACGTAGCCGTCAAGAAACGCCTTGATTTCCGGCGGCCTCGGCAAACGCCGATTCGCGGGGCTGGATTGCTCGCGCTTCTCGTCTTCGAGAATCTGCTGGCAGACGCCCACGCATTCGTTGCAGATGTACGAGCGGGGATATTCGGAAGGAGAGCTGATCAGCTTCTCCACCTGCTCCTGCGTTTTATGGCAGAAGGAACATCGCAACGGCTCTTCTGGGTTGAACCGTTTCACCGATGGCGCCCCCTCCCCGCGGTACCCAAGCCAAGACGCAACTGCAGCTTATTGTAAATCAGCCCCACCCAATTCCGCATCGCTCTTCGTTCCATTCACTACTAACCCTTTGGAACGCTGCTGCGATGCTTGCTGATGATTTCATCGACGATGCCGTATGCCTTCGCCTGCTCCGCCGTCATGATGAAATCGCGTTCCACATCCCGCTCGATTTTTTCGAGAGGCTGGCCGGTGTGTCCGGCAAGCAACTTATTGATCGCCGAGCGCGTGCGAATGATTTCCTTCGCATGAATATCAATGTCGGTGGCCTGCCCGGAAAGTCCGGACATCCAGGGCTGATGAATCAGCACGCGCGAATTCGGCAGCGCGTAACGCTTTTTCGGAGTCCCCGCGGCCAGCAGAAGCGCGGCGATCGACGCCGACTGCCCGATGCAGTAGGTCACCACGTCCGGCCGGACGAATTGCATCGTGTCGTAAATCGCCATACCCGCCGAAATGGATCCGCCCGGTGAATTGATATACACCGAAATGTCCTTTTCCGGGTCCTCGGATTCGAGAAAAAGCAGCTGCGCCGTCACGAGGTTCGCCACATGATCATCGATCGGCGTCCCGATGAAGATGATGTGGTCCTTCAACAGCCGGGAATAGATGTCGTAAGCGCGCTCGCCACGGTTGGTCTGTTCGACCACCATGGGAACAAGCGTTGTAGCACGAGGACTTGGATCGTCAGATAGTTTCATAGGGAATGTGGTTGCGCGGGGGAGACCCGAACTACTTTTCATCCTTAGCTGATGTTTCGATTCGGGCCGTGCGGTAGAGCCAGTCGAGCGTCTTGTCACTGCGCAACTTCGATTTAATCCTATCGAGCGCATTCTGCTTTGTCAAGCGAGCGCGCAGCGACGTTGCCGATTCGCCGCTGCCTTCCGCCAGCGCGGCGAGCTCTTTATCCACGTCCTCATCGGACACGTCGATCTTTTCCGCCTCGGCGATGCGATCCAGTAGAAGTTCCGCTTTTACGTCGGCCACCGCTCGATCGTGCTGCCGTCTCCGCATTGCAACCCAATCGACGTTCACGGCTCGCGGATCCACACCCTGTGCCGCAAGCGACCTCACCGCGCGCTCGAGCCGCGTGTCCATCTGGCTCTCCACCAGAGCTTCGGGCACCGGGAAGTCGTGCTGCTTCACCAGCTCGTCCAGAATGCGCTCGTGCGCCTGCGATTTCTGCTTCTGTTCCCGTGCCGATTCCAAATTTTCGCGGAGCTTCTTTCGTAGTTCCTCGATCGTGGAAATTCTGCCCTTTTCCCCCGCGACTTCTTTCGCGAACTCGTCATTCGCGTCCGGCAGCTTCTTTTCTTTTATGACCAATACTTCGACGGTGTAGTCGTAGGCTTTGCCGGCAAGCTTCTGATCGGGGTAATCGGCGGGATATTCGGTACGAAACCTCTTTGTCTCGCCCGCGTTCGCGGCGGTCAAATTTTCCGTGAAGCTGGCCAGCGTCTCTTCCGCGCCGAGGTGGACCATGATGTTTTCCGCCTGCACCGGCTCGCCTCCGCCCACGGGCGCTCCCATCAGCTTGATCGAAACCGAATCGCCCTTCTGCGCGGCACGCCCCTCCACCGGCACGTACACCGCCGCGCGTTCGCGCAGTTCCTCGATGGCCTTATCGACCTGGGCGTCGCCCGTCTCCATTTCGTCCACGTGGACGGTCAAATTCTTGTAATCGCCCAACTCGAATTCCGGAAGCACTTCGAACACCGCTCGGAACTTCAGCGGCTCGCCGTCCTTGAACTCCACCTTATCCACTTCCGGACGCGTCACCGGCACAAGCTTCTTTTCGTCGAGCGCCTTACCGAGGTATTCCGGCACCAGCGACTGCAGTACTTCGCCCTGAATATCTTCGGCGAATCGCCGCCTTATCAGCGCCACGGGCGCTTTCCCCGGACGGAATCCCGGCACTCTCGCTACGCGCGCCAGATCGCGCGCCACTTTTTCCGTGGCTTTCTGCACGTTTTCCGCAGGAATTGCCAGCTCGATTTCTCGTTTGCAGGTCGCTTCGGCCATAGGTTAGCTATTTGCGCGTAAAATTGGGGTGCTGAAAGAGAAAATAAATATCCGGCGCGTCTGCGCCGCAGTTTCAAACTCCAGCCCGCCATTCGCCTGTCGGAGTCCGGTAAGAGAAGAGCAGGTGGGAATGGTCAGTATAGGAAATTCATCCCATCCCGTCAACGCCGCTGCGAGGCTGGACAAGCCCTGTCACATCGTATCACCCTGGCGAGATTGAGGTGCGTCAGTCCGAGGCGGTTTGAGGAACTCGCCGCCCGTCGGAGGGGGAGGAACCGGGCGATGCGCGCTGTTAAAATCGCGGCCCCATGGCCGCGGCCCGCCACTTCGATCTGATCCATGAGATGAGGTACGCGTAGAGATGAGCAATGCGTACAATCACCGTCTCCGCCTGGTGGAGTCGTTCACCAATAGCGGCTCACAAAGCTTTACGACGGCCGCTGCTGCGGGCGCGGATGGAACGCAAGATCGGGTGCTGGTGCTCCATCAGGATTGATTGCTCGACACAGGACGTTATAGCTCGCTTTCAAAACGCTGACGGCTTCTTGGCGCGAATGAATGCACTCATGAATTTGCCGTCTACCTCGGGCGCGAGGGCATCCACATCAATTCCCCCCGCCGACAAGATGTCGCGGGCATCTTCGGCACGGTAAACACGAGTTGGCTCGATTTCGACCTGTTCGAAGCCGGCTGTCGTCAGTTTGTCGCGATATTCGGCGTCTTCCAGCGCTCCAGCCACGCACCCGACCCACAGGAGCACGCTGCGCCGTACATCGGCATGAATCTCTCCATGCGTAACCACGTCGGAAACCGCGAAGCGGCCACCCGGCTTCAACACACGGAACGCTTCGCGCAGCACTTGGTCCTTGTCAGCGGAAAGGTTGATCACGCAGTTGGAGATGACGACATCGACTGAATTATTGGGTAGAGGAATGTGCTCGATCTCACCCTTCAGGAATTCCACATTTTCAGCGCCCGCTTTGCGTTTATTTTCGTTTGCCAGAGACAGCATCTCATCGGTCATATCGAGACCATAGACTTTGCCGCTCGGGCCTACGCGCTTTGCTGAAAGCAGCACATCGATGCCGCCTCCCGATCCCAAGTCGAGCACTGTTTCTCCCGCGTTCAGTCTGGCCAGCGCAGTCGGATTTCCGCATCCCAACGACGCGAGGACGGCCTCCTCCGGCAGTTGGTTGCTCTGGGAATCGTTGTAGAGATTGGAAGTGATCGGATCGCAGCACTTTTCCACCGCGGGCGCAGCGCCGCAGCACGAACTGCCACCACTCGTGATCCGCAGCGCCGCCTGCCCGTATTTTTCTCTCACCACCTGCTTGATGTCGGAGTTGTCCATCGCCAGCCTCCTACTTGCAAATCTGCACGATATCTCGTGGATTGAGCGCCTTATTTCGCGTACAGCATTCCGCATAGAGAAATTGCAACAGCTCCTGCAGAGCTTCGGTATTGGCCGTGTAGCGTAAGAACGTGCTTTCCCTCTGCACTTCTATCAAGCTTTCGTTCTTGAGCTTGTCCAGATGGTGCGAAAGCGTGGAGTGCGGGATGTCGAGTTCTTCCTGAATCTCACCGACCACAAGGCCTGCCGGGTGAGCGGAGAGCAGAAGCTGCATGATCCGCAGCCTGGCTTCCGTGCCCATAGCCGAGAACATGTCTGCGTACTTCGCCACCTGCTCCGTGTTTCTCTTTGTAGCTGCGGTATTCATGGTTCGATATTTGCAGAAATACGGTTCCGTGTCAACAACTGCCACGAAACTCGCGGACGTCGGCGGCAGGGCCATCGTCACACGAGCCATTCGCCTCAGCGTACGCGGTACACGCTGGGCTGCACGCCGACACCAGGAGAGACGGAAGGAAAATTCTGCAGGATCCATGTGGAAGTGGCGCGAGACGTCGCTAAACGCACTGGCACATTGATCGTGCGCGCGACGAAAAGCTATTATCGCGCAAGTGGTTCAGATACTCCGGCGAACAGCTATTAGCCCAACCGGACGGCGCGAAGTTAATGCGTCCCCGAAACTGAACCTCTACGCGAGCGGCTACGCGCTCTGGGCGGCGGCAGGCGCGTTGCCGCGCAAGCCGAGGGCGTCTGCATTCTCTCGCAGCGCCGCGATGCAAAATGCGATGTGCTCCTCGATCGGCACGCCCAGCTCTTCGGCACCTTTGCGGACATCCTCCCGAGAAACGCCTCGGGCGAACGCTTTATCCTTCAGGCGCTTCTTCACCGAGTCCACTTCCAGATCGAGGATGCTCTTCGACGGACGCACATACGTGCACGCCGTCAGAAAGCCGGCGAGTTCGTCGCAAGCGAAAAGCACATGCTCGAGTCGCGATTGCCGCGGCACATTGCAGTAGTCGGCATGCGAAAGGATCGCGCGGATGATCTCTTCCGGGTAACCGCGCTCGCGCAAAATCCGGGCTCCTTCGGCTGGATGCTCGCGATCTGGAGCGTGTTCGGCGTTTGGCCAGCGCTCGTAGTCGAAATCGTGCAGCAGTGCAGCCACGCCCCACGATTCCTGATCCGCCCCGAATTTTTGTGCGTACGCGCGAACGCAGGCCTCCACGGCCAGCATGTGCTTGCGCAGCGATTCCGACTGCGTATATTCGCAGACCAGTTGCCAGGCTTGCTCGCGGGTCGGCATTGCCTTTCCTTCGAACCAGCATTGTAACGGCGACTGCCCCGCGCCTTGCAACGAAAACGCTCCCCGGCACGAACAAAAGCTGAAAGCTATAGTGCGCTGGGAAGTTCCGGGTAGAACCGGTTCCGAGTCCTGGATCATTCGTCTGGCGAGCCGGGGCCCGGAAACGCGAAAAGTCGCGGGAATGTCACGCCCCTGCACCTGAACTGAGACAAACAATATGCCCTATCACGACAACTCTGCCTTCTCATCCGCGCAGACTACTTCAGGGACAAGCCGGCAGTTCGCTGCCCGGTACACAAGGAGGAGAGAATCGTGTGCTTAAGGACACTCGTGAAATTAGTCGGAAGCTTGGCAATTTGTCTGGCGATAGCCGCAACCGCGTCCGCTCAGTTCGGCGGCGGTGGCGGAATGCCCGGAACAGGAACCGGCGGTACCGGATCAGGCACGGGCGGTACGCCCAATTACAACTACGGTAACGCCAAGGCTATAGGCATTGGCGTAGGCGTTGCCGCGGGTGCAGCAGTAGGGATCGCGCTGTGGGTTCATCACCGTCATAAGGACAAGCCGGAAGCCTTGCTGATCGGCTGCACTGAGCCTGCCCCGCAGGGCGTCAGTTTGAAGAGCGAAGGCGATGGCGAGACCTACATGCTTTTCATGTCCGGCGGCAAACAGCTAGAACCCGGAGAGCGCGTCGAACTGAAAGGGGCGGTGAAAAACGATCCCGCTGGCGCCAATGCTTTTCGCGTGCGCAAGGTCGTCAGCGATTTCGGGGCTTGCAGTTCCGCAGTTGCGTCCAAAACGAACGAACCCGAAGCCAGCGAGTTTGCCGTTACAACTAGATAGGAGTCTGGTCCGTAGACTCTCGTTTGGGGGTACGCCTCGGCGGCTCGCCCTACCGATGCACCTCCAAACGAGACGCTGCGTCTCTTCGGACCGCGAAAACCGCATGGACGGGCAATTTGATCCCAGACCACTTTGGCAGCAAACCAATTTGGGCCTTGGCGCGTATCGCAATGCGATTCACCATAGTCCCCGAACGCTGCTCAGGAGAAAGCTGTGAACACGAAAACACTGGGCCTGGTGGTGCTTGTCGTCATCGCTTTCAACCCATCCGCGCTTGGCCACGCACAGAGGACCTGCTCGACTACGAGAGCAAAAATGGAAGCCGAACCGGGGCACAACCTGATTGGCGTCAGCTGCCGCATTAAGGGTTCACGGCACGCCTACTTCTGTGTGATCGACAGCGGCGCGACAAACACGGTGATTTCGGATCAGGTGGTAAAGCCAGAGGGCGTGATCGTCTATATGGATACCACGAACGGGGTGGTGCGCGTTCCTAAGCGAGAAGTATCCCTGACGATCGCCGGCGGGCCAGAGCTAAAGGCGCAAGCGTTCGTGCCCAAGAAGATGCCGGAGGGGGTCCAAGTCCTTATCGGACAGGACGTTCTGCGGCAGTTCTGCTCAGTGGTGTTCGACTACGATAGCCGAGAAATCGAATTCCGGCGGTAATGACAAGGCCGGAAAAAACCAAGCTAATGCGACCTTCGGCGCTCGCTAACTGGCCGCGGGCGGGGTGATGTGGAAGATGCGCTCGGCGTTGCCGTGGGTCATCTTCTCCATATCCTCGGGCGGCAGAGGCGCGGACTGCATGAAATGCGCGGCTTCCGCTGATTCCTGATACGGATAATCGATGGCGAACATGATGTTGTCCGCTCCGAGCACCTCATGACAATACTTCAGCGTGGGATGGAAGTTGACGCCGCTGGTGGTGATCAGGAAATTGCTTTTCACATACTCGCTGGGCTTGCCCTTGATTTTGCGAAGCTCGGGCCGGCGGCTGGTGTACACGTTGTACATATAGTCGATGCGATAGAGCCAATACGGCAACGCCTCGCCCATGTGCCCCAGCACGATTTTGAGCGATGGATAACGATCGAACACGCCCGAGACGATCAGCCGCATGGCGTGCACGCCGGTCTCCACCTGGAATCCCCAGATCGCGCCATCGAGATTCAACGCGCCCTGGAGAATGTCGTCGGCGTGCTGCGGTAAATTACGCGGATGAATGTAGATCGCCGCGTTCTGCGAGACGGCCGCTTCAAATATCGGATAGAACTTCGGATCGTCCAGATATTCGCCATTGGTATGCGAGTTGACGATCAAGCCGTTCAACTTCAGCTTGCCCATCGCGCGTTCAATCTCTTTGGCCGCGCGGTTCGGGTCCTGGGGCGCGAAGCTCGCCAATCCGGCGAAGCGCGCCGGATGCCGTTTGACTACTTCGGCGAGCATATCGTTCGCGGAAGCCGCCATCGCCGTGCCCGCGTCGGCATCCAGCATCTGCACTCCGGGCGCGGTGAGTGACAGCACGTGCATATCGACGCCAGTCTGATCCATGATGCTCAGCCGCTCGTGTTCCAGATCGAGCAGCCGATCGAGAAGCGGTTTGTTGCTCAGGAATCCGCGCCACATCACCACGTCGGGATCGTTCCATTCGGTTGGCGCCATGTGCCGGAACGTTTGGACTTGATCGGGCGTGGCGAACGCCTCCTCGGTGGCCACCAAACGATATTTGTGCGGCGCGATTTCCGCGGCTCGTGCGCCTGCGAGATCCGCCAAAGTACCAGCGGTTGCTCCGAGCGCGCCCGCGGAAACCAACACGGAAGATCCGCTGAGGAAATGCCTGCGATCCATTTTCATTTCGCCCTCCGCGCCACCGCCTGACCCCTCGGAATTTTGGGCGGCGTACACCCAACGGTTCACTCGCTGACGCGCTAAGTAGCACGCCCGCATCGCAAGTGTCAAACGAATAGAAACATTGCGGCGCGCCGATGGCGAACTGCTGGCGATCTGATCGAGTCCCGCGACGCGCGCTCCTGATGCGCCGTCGGCGCTTGGCGCCAGCCGTGGTAGAGTGTTGGCAACAAACAACCACCCTCGAGGAGAGCTGCCATGAAGCGACTTTTGTGCTCTGTATTTTTGCTGCTGATCGCTGTGCCCGTCTTCGCGCAAGGACCGCAGGGATTCGTGGGAGACTGGACAAGCGATCCGGGCACGCCGACGATGACGCGGAAGCTGGCGTTCGACGGAAAATTAATCGTCATGACGGAATTGCAGCCGGCGCGCAACGGCCGTCCGGCAATGACAATTTACCGCGAGTACCCGACGGATGGCAGCACGGTAACGATGCACCAGGGAATCTGGTACGGCGCGACGGCGACGGGAAAAATGGAAGGCAACGTTCTGACCGTCGATACCACGATGAAGAACGGTTCGAAATTTCACGACGTGTGGACGCTTGCTTCGGATGGTAAGCACTACACGAACGATATGGTGATCAATCGCGTCGGCGCGGCTCAGCGCACCGTGAAGTTCTCGTTCACAAAGCAGGATTAGAGCCTCGGCGATTGCTGAGGATAATCTCGCTAAGCTCGAGCACGCTTGGGGAGAACGACTCGCTCGCCGGCAAAACGCCCGTAGCGAATAGAAAAGTCCGCGCGGCCGTTGCGAAGCGCCGGCAATCTGCTACAATCCCGCAACTTCGTCCGCAGGAGGCCGCGTGCAACGCCCTGCCCTGAGTTCGATTCTTCTGGGGCTAATCCCGTTCGTCGCGGGGTGCTTCACCGTGACGCTTTGGGACCGCATCCATCCAATGGTGCTCGGACTTCCGTTCAATTTTTTCTGGACCATTTCGTGGATGGTGCTTACGCCGCTGTGTTTGTGGGGCGCTTATCGGATTGAAATCCGCCGAGACCTAGCTCGCCTGCGAGAGCAGGGTGGCCTGCCGAACGGGATGCAAGGCGGTGCCGATTGAGTCCCAGCGTCGTCGCGCTGACGGTGATCTCGGTAATCGTCGCGGTGGGCTCTGCGATCGGCTTCTCCGCGCGATATGGCCGCCGGATGGACCTGGAACAGTGGGCGTGCGCCGGACGGGGACTCGGCCTGGTTCTGGTATGGCTGCTGATGGCAGGCGAAATGTTCACCGCCTACACGTTTCTTGGCGCGAGCGGGTGGGCGTATTCGCGCGGCGCGCCCGTTTTCTATGTGGTTGGTTACTGGCCGCTCGGATGCGTGGTCGGATTCTTCATTCTTCCACTGATTTGGGAGGCGGGGCACAAGCACCGCATGCAAACGCAGGCCGATTTTTTCCAGGTGCGCTTCGGCAGCAAATTTCTGGCGGCGTCGGTGGCGCTGCTGGGCGTGGTGAGCCTGATTCCGTACATGCAGCTGCAGCTGACGGGACTGGGCCTGATTGTGGAGGAAGCAAGCTACGGAGGAATTCACCGCACAACGGCGATGGTGGTGGCTTTCGCGCTGGTGGCCGCTTTTGTGTTCGTCAGCGGCGTTCGAGGCGTGGCGTGGGTCAGCGTGCTGAAGGATCTGCTGCTGCTGGGATCGGCGGTTTTTATCGGCTTAGCCGTGCCGCATATTTATTTCGGCGGCATCGGCCGGATGTTCACGGCGATCGAGCGTGCGAAGCCTGCGCATCTGGTGCTGCCGGGAAACACGCTCAATCTGGGACACGCGTGGTACATCTCCACGGTGCTCGTCAGCGCGCTGAGCTTCTACATGTGGCCGCACTTTTTTGCGGCGACGTTCACGGCGAAAAACGGGCAGATTTTGCGGCGCAATGCGGCGCTGATGCCGCTCTACGCGCTGGCGATCCCGTTTATGCTCTTCGTGGGCTTCACGGCGGTGTTGGTGCTGCCCGGGCTGCGCGATGGCGATCTCTCCGTGCTGCTGATCGTTCGCAAGACGTTTCCTGCGTGGTTTCTGGGACTGATCGGCGGCGCGGGCGCGCTGACCGCGATGGTTGCCGCCGCGATTCAACTGCTTTGTGCCGCAACTCTCTACGCCAAGAATCTGATCCGCCCGATATTCGCGCCGAAAATGACGGAAGGTCAGGTGGCCGCGCTTTCGAAATTGATCGTGCTTGTGCTTACGGCTGGGGCGGTGCTGCTGGCGATCTACAGCTCGGTGAGCCTGATTTCGTTATATTTGCTGGGCGTAAACGGCGTCGCGCAGATGTTACCCGGCGTCCTGCTGGGGCTCTTCTCCCGGCGCGCGACCACCGCCGGTGTTTTTGCCGGACTGATCACGGGCGTCGTGATCGCGGCTGCATTGACCTTGACTAACCACGATCCATTCCATGGATTGAACGCCGGATTCCTCGGGCTCTGCATCAATTTCGCAGTCACAGGGGTCGTGAGCGCTCTCACCCGCGTGCACGTCACCGGCTTCGACGCGATCCCCGCCGAGCTGGCGACAGTGCAACCGAGTTCAGCCGCCGGTCTTCAGTAGCCGCAAGGTGGTTCACGGTTCGTGCTAGCTGTTGGCTTCCCGTCGCTTCTTGCTTTTCCGCATCCGGGGTGTTCCAATACCGCCAATCGAGGGCCCTGATTTTGCGGCTGGATCGGATACTCGGTTTCCTGAGTGGGTTCGGTCAGTGCGCAAAAAGTAGAAGCGGCGTTTTCGTGAAGCAGAGCTGTGACGTAAACCGGTAGCGTGGCGGTGGGCCAGTGCCGACGCACAATCATCCCGACCCGGTCGAAAAGCGATTCCGCGATTTCGTCGAACGCCGACATGTGGGCGTGGCGTTTCTTGGACCCGAAGCCCGAGTGCAATTCGCCAACCAGACTGCACTTGAATTCACCGGGCTCGCCCCAAGGCCGGCGCTTGGAAAAAATACTGAAGAAATCGGGATGAGGATTATCCGGGAGGATGGCACATAGGTGCCATGTCCGAGCGCTCGGCACCGCGGGTATTACGGATGAGGAAGCCGATCTGCGGTGAAATTCTCGGGTTTCTCAATCCGAAAACGCCGGAGCTGAGATGGTGCTATACGGACGGAATCCCCCAAATTGCGCCCGATGGAACGCTCAAAGACGTTGTCTCGACGATTACCGACGTGAACGGGTGGAGACTGCCTCGTCGCAGAAGGCCGAAGTGACACCCATCAATCGCTCGCACTGCTGAGCGCCCAAGCGTAGCGCCACCTGAGAAACGCCCAGGGGAGCGCGGCTGCGTGCCGGGCTCCCCTGGAGATTTGCTGTTGGTACTTAGAACGCGTACTTGATCGCGAACTGCATGATTCTGGGAGCCACGTCCGATGAAATCATGCCGAACGTTGGGCCACTGCCCAGCACGGTGTTGGTCGTGCCCACAGCAGCGAAACCGGCGGTCCCAGGATTCACGAAGTTAACACGATTTTCGACGTTGAAGGTTTCCCAACGGATCTCGATCGACTGCCGTTCAGTGATCGGAAACCGGCGCGACAGTGCGAAGTCCACATCGAAAAAGCCCGGGCCCAATAGATTATTCATGCCCTCGTTCCCAAGGGCACCGGGCTCGTTCCCGAATGCGTCAAGACCTCCTCCGGGCAAGGAGAAGGCGGCCGCGTTGATCCAGCAGTTCCCGGCCGAAGTGAAAAATGGCGAGACGCGCTTCTGGGCGCAATAAGGACTTACGCCCGGCACCATATTGGGACGTTGCCCGCCGATTCCGTTAGCTGCAAGGTCTGCGTTCGCACCACCCAACGTGACCGTAAAATAGCTTCCCGTGTGGGCGCTCACGATCGGCGAAAGCTGCCAATCGCCGGCTATCCACTGCAGTGTTCGCGAGGAAAAGTGAGGCGATTGCAGAACGGCGGAGAGGTTGAAGTTGTGGTGCATGTCGATATTTCCGCAGTTTCCTCGGTCGAATCGGCGGTTCGACGGATTGGTGTACTCGGGGCCGTTGATCGCCTGGGTCCACAGATCGGAGATGCAATGGGACCAAGTGTAATTGGCGAGCATCGAGAAGTGATTTGAGAAGCGATGTTCCGCGGAAAGGAGGAGAGCGTTATAGCTGCCAGTTCCCCCATCGTCCAGGGAAGCATATGACCCGTAGTATTGGCCTCGGAGCGGGTCGAAAAGCGAGGTTACGCGCCGCTGGTTGGTATTCCTAGTGGTGTCGCAAGGCTTATAGTAGTGGGGTGTGACGATGCCGCCACTGATGATATTAACCGTGCAGCCACCGTTCGCATCCGGGGAAATACGGGTGCCCGGATTGAGCTCCTGAATCGTCCATAGATGCACAACATTGTTACCCAGATAGCTCGCTTTCAGGAGCCAAGCGGCGCCGATTTGCTTCTGGAGTGACAAGTTCCACTGGTACATGGAGGCGTTGTGGACGTGCAATGGAACGGTCTCATACGACGAAAAAGTCGGATATGGAGTCGTGGCATTCTGCACTGTGGGGAATATATTCGCTCCGGTCGAGTAGTATGACCAGGGATGCGAGAACGTGTCCGCTACCCCGGCTGGAGGAATAATCGCGACGCTGCTACCCCATAACGGCTCTCCCGCGTAGTTGTAAAAGAAGAGGGTCTCCGGCATGTCGTAGAAAATTCCCCAAGACGCGCGGACAAGCGTCTTACCATTGCCAGTGGGGTCCCAGGCCAAGCCGATGCGAGGCGCCCAGTTGTTCCAGGTGGTGTAGTTCGGCCGCGCGCCAGTTTGGAAACCCGGATCGCCGGGGTACAACGTTCCCGCCGGAGCATTCGGGTAAATCGTCGAATGAACGTTGTTCAGGAAATCAGTACTGTCGAAGTGGGTGACTTGTTTCAGCGGGAAGGTGCCGGACAGAAAAGGCTCCCAGCGGAGGCCGTAGTTGAGTGTCAGGCGTGAATTAATCTTCCAGCTGTCCTGCGCGTAAGCTCCGAAGTACCGCCAGTTCTCGTTATCGTGCGAGATATTTAACTGGACCATGGAGCCGAGCGCTCCGGCGATGAAATCCGCCATGGGATCGTTGGTAAGTGCGCCGCTGAACGTAAACAGCCCGTTGCAATAAACGCAGAATGTGGACGTCTGCGACGGGCGAATGAAGCTGGCGCCGAACTGCAACTGATGCGCGCCCTTCGTCCAGCTGAAGTCGTCCGCCAACTGCCAGGTTTTGGTATTGACGAGGCCGGGCGTGGCGAATCCACCCGCGCTTTGGAAATCGCCAGTGATGTTGATGTTCGAATAATGGAAAAATGGGGCCGGAGAAGTGAACATGCCCTGCACGCCGATGTCGGTCGGACTGACGATGGGCACTTGAAATTTGGTGACGCCGTCGGTGTTGTAGGTGAAATGGAACGAGTTCACCATATTCGTACTCAGGAGATACGTGTGACCGAGAACCAGCGAATTCACTGTATCGTCGGTACCTGCGTTCACGACCGTTAGCTCGTTTCCGTTGAAGCTGGACGGCACCAGGCTGTGAGTGCCGAAATAACGGACGAATAGCGTCTGTTTGGAATTGATCTGGTAATCGACTCTGCCGACCCCCATGTGCTCGTTTTGATCGGCTAGGATTTGAAATGTTGTGATACCGCAAGGCTCCGGACCAATCGGGAAGTGGCTTGCGAAGGCCTGAACGTCCGCAGGAACCGCGTACTGCAGGACATTATTCGAATAATAGGGACCCTTCAATAGCAGCCCAGGTCGGCACGATGTTGCGTAGGGCTGGAAGTTGCCTGCAAGCTCCGATGCGGTGGGAAGAATGGCTGTATTGGAGGGAGGCTTCTGGCGAATCAACGTTCCCTGATAGCCGAGGAAAAAGAACACCTTGCTCTTCTTGATCGGCCCGCCGATGGTGCCTCCAAACTGATTGCGTTTCAGGCCGTCGCTCAGCCCACTGGGAGTCTTGGGAGTGACGCTAAAATAATCCTTGGCGTTGAACATCGAGTTACGAACGAATTCGAATGCATCTCCGTGAAAAGCGTTGGTGC
>JAGWRH010000393.1 GCA_028876695.1 Acidobacteriota bacterium
CGCCGACGCGTATGAGGTTCAGGTGCGGAGCGGCTCGCAGCAGTTCCGGGAGTATCCCGACGGGAAAAAGTGGGAGTGGACTCCGCCAATTCCGGGGGGACCGGTCGCTGGAGTTACTCCCAGTGACGACTGGTCGACGATGCCGTTATACATCGGGACCCAAGTCGGCGTAAAAATCCGCGAGGCCCCGTCGGCTAGCGTCGATGGCCACCGAATTAGGGTATTTCAGTATCTAGGCAGCGCCGAGGATGAACCTTGTCGGACGGAAGACGTTCTTAACTTCGTGTTCTTCTCGCTCCATAAATACTTGGACACCACTCCTTACGGCGAGGTCTGGACCGACGAACACGAGAACCTTTTGCGCATGTCGCTGCATTGCGAGGATCATGCTTGGGGCTGGGGAAACGGCGAGACTGTCGTAACGTACGGATGGCTCAAAAAGCCAGCCTTGGAACCTCGGCTCGTTCCCGTCAGCATCGTTTACAAGGTCTCCAGTAAGAATAAAACGTACTGGTGCCGGGGGCAGTTTGTGAATTATCGCGAGTTCGTCAGTCGGGCTCGGGTCTTGTCGGAGGCCGCCGTTAAGTGATGCTTCCGCCGCCCGCCTGCGGGCGGGTGATCAGAATTTGAAAACAATACCCGCGGAAATCTTTGGGCTGTACTGGTAGGTGCCGAAGAACCGGCTGCCGACGGCATCCACTTCCGCACGGTATCCCAGTCGGTGATAGCCTCGGGTGATATCGATGCCCCCGCCCGCTTCATAGGCGAATGCGTTCTGCCCGCCAAACGCGGTCTGCGGGAGAAAGTGTGCGACGCCGGCCAGCCCGTGCACAAAAACCTGGATGCCTCTGTTCCCCGCCCAGCGCAGCTTTATTCCCCCCGCGGGAAAAGCAAATTTCGACATGGTTCCGGCTTGGTGCCCGATGCTCCCTTGCATGTCCCCTTCGATACCAATCCATCCGGCATGAGGGAAAAAGGTCAATCCCACGTCGAATCCATTTTCCGTATTGGTCAGGCTGGGAATTTCGTAGAACCTGAAGAACGTGTAGCCTGCGTACAGCTGGAAAGAATCTCCGTGGATAACGTTATAGACCTGGGGAAACTGCGCGGCCGCGGGTTCGCTCGACGCGGGCAGCGGGGCCGCGTTGGGTTTGGCGGGCGCCGCATCGGCCAGCAACACGGGAGGATCGGTGCTATCGGACGCCATCGCAAACGCAATCGCGTGCTCCGGAGCCCTGGGAAGCTGAGGTCCGCTGGCGTTGGATTGTGCGCCGACTGTGGCTGCGAGCAGTACTACCCCAAGTACGACCGCGGAGTACTTCATCGCCTGATCTCCCCAATCCACGCTGCTCGTGAATCACTAATGCTAATGTGTACGACAACGGGAGCGCGTGTCCACACGATTTTCCGGGAGTTGCGGAACGCGTAACATGAGATGCGGTCGCGCGCGTGTGCGTAACCGCCGCGCTTTCGGCTGCGAGGCGCAAAAGCGGCGCTACTTTTTCCTGGGTTTTTCGACTTCCACGAAGCGGTACCCAAAGCGGCCCTTGATGCACAAATTCCCGTGGGTCACGCTCTGGTCGAGCGGCGAGGTAATCTTGACGATGGAGCCGTCCTGCTCGTGAACAGTCAGAACGCAACCGACTCCGCAGTAAGGGCAGATCGTGTCGGTCTTCGTCTGGCGGGATTCGTTCCATGTGCCCGCCTGGCGCATATCGTATTCGCTCTTGAACATCAGCGCGCCCGTGGGGCACACCCCGATGCAGTTTCCGCAATAGACGCACGCCGAATTCGTGAGCGGCGTATCGAATTCGGTGCTGATATGCGCGTCAAAACCCCGCCCGGCCACGGCAATGGCGAACGTGTTCTGCGCATCCACACCGCAGGCTTCGACGCACTTGTAGCAAAGAATGCATTTCGAGTAATCGCGGACGTACAGGTCGTTATCGATCTTCGGCGGCTGTGCCACCGTCTCGGCTTTCGAACCGAACCGCTCCGGATCGGCGCCGTAGCGCTTCGCGTAACCCGGGAACTGCGGCGCGGTGGAAACATCCACCGACGAAGCCAAAAATTCCAGCACCATCCGCCGGCTCAGCCGAACGCGCTCCGAGTCCGTCTTGATCGACATTCCCGGCTCGGCCTTGCGCGAGCACGCCGGCACCAGGACGCGCGAGCCTTCGAGCTCCACAACGCACACGCGGCAGACGTTCACCGGCGCAAGCGTTTCCAGAAAGCACAGCGTTGGCGTATCGATGCCCAGCTGACGCGCCGCGTCCAGAATCGTCGAACCTTCCGGCACAGACACTTTCTGCCCGTCGATCGTAAGCTCCACCATGGCGCGCTTTCGCGGCGGAGGCGCTTCGGGCACCGGACCTCGCGGCACGGGAATTAGCGGCTTGGGCGCCAAATCGCTCATGAAAAAATACTCCATCGGTTCAACGCGGATTCCAGCGCGCTCGACGCCGTCTGCCCCAGTCCGCAGATCGAAGCATCGCGCATGGCCTGGCCCATCTCGCGGAGCATGCGCACTTCGGTTTCCGTTGTGCCCAGCGGCTTTTGTGCGATCAGCCGTTCGAGCGTCTCCTGCTGCCGCACCACGCCGACGCGGCACGGAACGCACTGGCCGCACGTTTCATCGCGGAAAAACCGCGCGATCCGCAGCAAGATCTTTTTCAAATCAACGGAGTCGTCGAACAACATCACCACGCCCGACCCGAGCGTCGCGCCGATCGCGCGCGTCCCTTCAAACGTGAGCGGCACATCCAGCTCTTTCGGCGTCACGAACGCGCCCGCCGCGCCGCCGAGCAGCACCGCCTGCAATCTTCCGTTCCCTGCCACGCCGCCGGCCATCTGAATCAGCTCGCGCAGCGTACCGCCGAATGGCGTCTCGTAAACGCCCGGCCTGGCCACATGCCCGCACACGCACCACAGACGGTATCCCGCGGAATTCGTGGTGCCGATCTTTGCGTACGCGGTGCCGCCCATGCGAATGATTTCGGGAACGTTGATCAGCGTCTCCACGTTGTTCACCGAAGTCGGCTGGCGGAAGAGCCCCGCCTGCGTGGGGAACGGCGGCTTATTGCGCGGCTCGCCGCGATATCCTTCGATCGAGTTGAACAGCGCCGTTTCTTCGCCGCAGATGTACGCGCCGGCGCCGCGCCGCAGCTCGATATCGAAATTCAGGCCGCGCCCGAGTATGTTTTCGCCGAGCAGTCCTGCTTTCCGCGCGGCGGAGATTGCGTGCGCGAGCCGTTCGGCCGCGAATGGATACTCGCCGCGCAGATAGATGTAGCCCTTCTTCGCGCCGGTGGCCAGCGCCGCGATGGTCATGCCTTCGAGCACCGCGAACGGATCGCCCTCCATGACCACGCGATCCTTGAAAGTTCCCGGCTCGGATTCATCCGCGTTGCAGATCACGTAATGCGGGCGCCCCCGCTTGCGTTGGTTCAGCAGCGCTTCCCATTTTTTGCCGGTCGGAAACGCCGCGCCGCCGCGCCCCAGCAGCTTCGAATCGATCACCTCGCGCACCACCGCCTCGGGACCAATCTCGATGGCCTTGCGCAGCGCTTCATAGCCGTCCGATTTGCGGTATTCGTCCAGGCTCGTGGCGCTTGATTTTCCGAGTCTTCGCAGCAGCACCAGATTCGCGCTGCCCGCCTGCGGGATCGAAGCCTTCATGCTCAATGCATCGGACTCGGCGGGAAGTTTTCCATCGATTCCTTCGCGCAACAATTCTTCGATGCCATCGGCGGTCGCCGGCGCAAGCACGCGTTCGCGCGGCGATTTTCCGGCGGCGCTCACCAGCGCCGCGGGCGCACGCTCGCACAATCCCAGGCACGGGCTGCGCAGCCACGCGGCCTTGCCGCCCATGCAGGGCTTCCCTGCCGGCCCGAGCTTGTTCTCGAGCTTGCGGCAAACCTCTTCGGAGCCTCGCGTCATGCAGGCGATGTCTTCGCAAACGTGCGCAACCACCGGCGGCCGTTTTGTCAATGAAAAGAGCTGATAAAAGGACGCGACGCCGTACACTTCCGCGGGCGGCAATCCGAGCCGCTGCGATATGTAGTTGATCGCGCCCGGGCTGATCCAGCCGATATGTTCTTGAACGGCATGCAAAGCAGGAAGGAGCTTGTGCCGGTGCGAACCTGCGTCGTGGCCGCCGAACGCGACACGCCCGTCCGATGCAACGTGGCGCTGCCCGCCGTCCCAGCCCGTTTCCGGGGCTCCGAGTTCCTGATCGACCGCTGCTTTTTCTTCAGCCGAGGGCTGGTCTGCGGTGAAATGAATATCCAAACAACTCTCCCGTCAATTTCTCGCGTTAGTTCGCGCTGTGCTTCTCGATGCGGATCGCTGTGGCTTTGAATTCGGAGGTGCCCGATTTCGGATCGACCGCGTCGATGGTCAGGTCGTTCGTCGCCACCTGATCGTGGAAATGGCCGGTCAAAAACGCCAAGCCCGGCCGCAATCCCGGATCGAAACGCACCGGAGCGATCACCGATCCTCGGCGCGAACTGACCCGCACTTTCTCGCCTTCGCGCACGTTGTACTTCGTGCCGTCCTCGGGCGAAATATCGAGCGTCTCTTCGCGGCGCAGCGGCGAGGAAAATTTTCCGCTCTGGACGTTCGTATTGTAGGAATCGAGCCGGCGGCCGGTGGTCAGCCGGATCGGGTAATCCTTGTCGAGGCGATCGGCCGGCGGTTCCTGCTCCACGCAGCTGAACGGCGCGCGCGGACCGATCAAAGGATCGGCCCACAATCGCCCGTGCAAGAAAATTTCGCCCGGATGCGATTCGTCGTAGCACGGCCACTGGATTCCGCCCATCTCTTCCAAGCGTTTGTAGCTCATGCCCCCGTGCATGGGGCTCAGCGAGCGAACTTCGTCCCAAATGCATTCGGCTTTTGGCGGACCCCATTCGTGCCCCATGCGCCGCGCCAGGTCATATACGATTTCAATGTCGTCGCGAACGCCCGGCGGCGGCGGCACCGCCACGCGCACTCGCTGCACGCGACGCTCGCTCGAAGTGACCGTCCCTTCGGTTTCGCACCATCCGGCCGCCGCGGGCAGCACCACGTCCGCCAGCGCCGCGGTTTCCGTGTAGAACAAATCCTGCACCACCATGAATTCCAAGCCGCCCATCAGCCGCTTGGCGCGGTTGCGGTCCGCTTCGGAATCCACCGGATTTTCGCCGAGGACGTAGAGGCACGTCAGTTCACCGTGCTCCATAGCTTCGAACATGCCGCTCAAGTGCAGGCCTTTTTGCGGATCGATCTTGCGCCCGTAGGCAGCTTCAAATTTGGCGCGAATCTCGTCGTTTTCCACATGCTGGAATCCGGGGAAGCGGTCCGGAATGGCGCCCATATCACCGCCGCCCTGCACGTTGTTTTGTCCGCGCAGCGGATTGACGCCGCTGGCGTACCGCCCGATGTGCCCGGTAAGCAGGGCGAGATTAATCAGCGCCACCACGTTATCTACGGCGTTGTGGTGTTCGGTAATGCCGAGCGTCCAGCACAATTCGGCGCGCTCGGCCTTCGCGTAGGCGTGCGCGGTCTGGCGAATCGCTTCCGCGGGGACGCCGGTCTCGCGCTCGGCGCGCTCGAGCGTATATTTTTCCACGTGCTTCTTGTACTCCTCGAAACCGCTGGTGGCATGTTCGATGAAGCGTTTGTGGGCAAGCCCGGCGGCGATAATCTCGCGGCCCATCGCGTTGGCAAGCGAGATGTCCGTCCCGACGTCGAGGCCCAGCCACGCGTCCGCCCATTGCGCCGAAGTGGTGCGCCGCGGATCGATCACATAGAGCTTCGCTCCTTTGCGCACGCCCTGGAGCAAGTGATGGAAGAAAATCGGGTGCGTCTCGCGGGCGTTCGAGCCCCATAGCAAAATTACGTCCGTATCCTCGATGGCGCGGTACGAGCTCGTTCCGCCGCCTGCTCCGAAAACCGCCGCCAGACCGGCGACGCTCGGGGCGTGTCAAGTACGGTTGCAGCTATCGATGTTGTTGCAGCCGATCACCGAGCGGACGAATTTTTGCGTCACGTAATTCAGCTCGTTGGTCGTCTTCGAGCAGCTGAACATCCCGAACGTCCGCGGCCCGTGCTTTGCCACCTGGGCTTGAAAGCTCTTAGCCACGCGGTCCAGAGCCTCATCCCAGGAAACCGCATGGTGCGAGCCATTGGTGCGGACAAGCGGCTGCGTCAGTCTGCTCTTGAGTGCAATCGACATAACAGGTTCACCTGCCGACCGGCAGGCGCCCTCCAGAAACAATTTTGCCACACGAGACGGGTCCATCCAAGGAGGAAACGCGGAAACCTGTGGAGCGGCGAAGCGCGCATGAAAGCGCTATTCGCCGCCCTCGAACGCGATCGCTCGCTGCCGCTCTCCCGCCATGGTTCGCGAGCGCTCAACCGGTATAATACTCTCTGATTTCGGAGGACTTTCGCATGCCCAGCTCGCCTTCCTCATCCACCGCAAATCCTGGCACCTACGGTTTTCTGCTCGACACATACGAAACCGAAATCCTGAAAATCACCGGCATCTGGCGCGCTTTCCCCGAAGACTCGTTGAGCTTCCGTCCCGCGCCGAAATCCCGCACCGTGCTCGAGCAGATGGAGCATCAAGTTCAGTCCGAGGGACGGTGGATGTCCACGATGTTGGAAATCGATACCGGCGACCCGAATCCCGCGGAGAAAACCGCCCGCGGCTACATCGAGAAATATCGCGGCGATGCCATGCGGCGCCTGGAAATCCTTCGCTCCAAATCCGACGGCTGGTGGCGCGGAACCGCTCAATTTTTCGACGTCCCCCGCTCGCGCGCCTGGATTCTTCTTCGCCGCCTCAATCACTCCACGCATCACCGCGGGCAATTGATCGTTTACCTCCGCGTGCTTGGCGCGCGCGTCCCGTCGGTGTACGGGCCCACGGCGGATACGGATGAGCGAGTGATTTACGAATTCTAAGTGACGTGCGTCACGGCCCGCGGCTGGCTCCGAATTGGTACAATCGCGCTTCGCGGTCAGGCGCGCAACCGCCCGGTATTCGAGCCACGAGGCGCATCCGCGCGATGACGATTTTCGGAGGGTCCGATGGAATCGGCATTCGTATGTGAAGGTGTTCGCACCCCGATCGGCCGCTATGCCGGCGCGCTCGCGCAGGTTCGCACCGACGATCTGGCCGCTCATCCGATTTCGGCGCTTCGCGCTCGCTTCGGCTCGAGCGACTGGGAATCGATCGACGACGTGATTTACGGCTGCGCCAACCAATCCGGCGAGGATAATCGCAACGTTGCGCGCATGGCGCTGCTGCTCGCCGGCCTGCCGCACATCATTCCCGCCACCACCGTGAACCGTCTGTGCGGGTCCGGGATGGAAGCAGTCTGGACGGCGGCGCGCGGCATCGCGGCCGGCGAAATTTCGCTGGCGATCGCCGGGGGCGTGGAAAGCATGAGCCGCAGCCCGTTGGTGATGCCGAAAGCGACCGCCGCATTCCAGCGCGGAGGCGAAATTTACGACTCCACGCTTGGCTGGCGTTTCGTAAATCCCGCGATGAAAAAAAAGTACGGCACCGATGCGCTTGGCGAAACCGCCGAAAACGTGGCCGAGGAGCACAAGATCGAACGCGCCGCCCAGGATTGCTTCGCGCTGCGTTCGCAGATGAAGGCGGCCGCCGCGCAAAAATCCGGCGTCCTGGCCGAGGAAATCGCGCCGGTCAGCGTTCCCGGCCCGAAAGGCTCGGTCACGGTTGTGAAAGACGACGAGCACCTCCGCCCGGATACGACTCTTGAAAAGCTGGCCAAACTCGCGCCCGCGTTTCGCGAAGGCGGCACCGTCACCGCGGGAAATTCGTCCGGCATCAACGACGGCGCGTGCGCGATGTTCGTCGCCTCGGAAAGCGCGGCGGCGCGCTTCGGCTTGCATCCCGTCGCGCGCATCGTCGGAGCTGCGTCTGCCGGAGTTCTGCCGCGCGTGATGGGCATCGGGCCGATTCCCGCCGTGCAGCGCCTGCTGGGCCGGCTGAAACTTTCCATCTCGCGGATCGACTGGTTCGAGTTCAACGAGGCGTTCGCGTCGCAATGCCTGGCGGTCACGCGGGCGCTTGGATTGCCCGACGACAGCGAGAAAGTGAACCCCAATGGCGGCGCGATCGCGCTTGGACATCCGCTGGGCATGAGCGGCGCGCGGCTGGTGCTGACCGCCGCGATGCAGCTGAAGCGCACCAAGGCGCGTTATGCGCTCGCGTCCATGTGCATCGGCGTCGGCCAGGGCATCGCCATGCTGCTCGAACGCGTGTAACTCCGCGCGCACCATACGACTTGTCATTCCGAGCGAAGCGAGGAACCTGCTCTGGACTTTGCGCGTGCCGCGTCTTTTTCGTTTCCCGCGCCAGGCTCCATCGTCCTCGAATGCTCCGCGCAAAATTCCACGATGCGTGCTTCGCACCAGAAGCGCTCGTCGCCGCTCTGGCGCGCGATAAAGGAGCAATGGCCGCCATGTTCGGTGGAGAGCAGGCGAAGATTGGGATTCTCGCGCACCTCGCGCCGCTCAAAAGTCGAATACGGCACAAATGGATCGTCTTTAGCGGTCATGATCAGAGTGGGGCGCGCGATGGCGCCGAGTACCTTGATCGCGCTGGCGCGCGCGTAATAATCTTCCGCGCCCGCGAAACCGCTGCACGGCGCGGTGATCCGTTCGTCGAATTCGCGCACGCTGCCGATCGCGCGCAGCGCCCCGTTTCCTACTTTCGCCGCGTAGCGCTCCGGAAACAGTTTTGCCTTGCGGCGAATCCGCTGCTTCAATTTGCGCACGAAATACGTCTGGTAGATGAAATTCCTGGGCTGCTCGAGCGCGTCCGCGCACGCCGCCAGCACGAACGACGGCGCCACGGCGGCAAAACCGCGCAACTGCTCTGGCGCGGCGGTGGCGAGTTCGCCGGCCATTTTCAGCACCAGGTTTCCGCCCATCGAAAATCCGGCGGCGAAGATTTCCGGCAGGTTGTCGCGCGCGATCAGCTCTTCGACTACGGCGCGCACGTCGTCGCTGCGCCCCGAATGATACAAATGCGGCGTGAGATGCTCCGTCCCGCCGCAGTTGCGCTGATTGAGGCGCACCACGTTGAATCCGGCCACGAACGCCTTCTCCGCCGTGCCCAGGATATATCCCGACTCGCTCGATCCTTCGAGTCCGTGGACGAGCACGAGCGTCGGATGCTCGCGCGGATTTTTTCGCCAGTGGCAATCGGCGCGCGTCTGCGTTCCTTTTTCAACGTCGAACAATCGGGCCACGCCGGCAGGCAATCGCGGGAATTTTCGCCGCCAGAAGGTGCCCGCAATGGTCATCAGGTGCGCGTTGCGCAGCCACGGATGCGGATCGAATTTCTTCATGGCGTTTATCGTAGGGATTCGCCCGCGCGCTTGCAACCGTGAGACGCTGTCCTGGTGTACGATTCGCTCGCGCAATTCGCAGGCGTTGTTATCCCGAACCCAGTCGCCCGCTCTTCGCGAATGAGGACGAGGGATCGGCTTTTGATTTTTCGTCGCAGCACAGGAAAGCAACAGCAGATCCCTCACCCCGATTCGCGGCCCAAACCACCGCGACTCGATTCGGGATGACACCAAAAACCGAATGCGCGCATTCAGGAGGTCCTCATGTCCCGCACCATTTCTTGCATCCGCCGCATCGCATTCGCGAGTCTCGCGATGTTGGTTTTTGGCTTCGCTGTTCCCGCGTTCGCAAAACAGGGCGCGCGGAATACGGGTCCGCGGAATGCTCAGCCTGCCGCGCCGCAGCGACAGCAGGCGCTTCCGACGGGCTACGTTCGTCCGCCGATGAACCCTCCGAGCGGCCTCGCGCCCAAAATGCGCGTGGCAGAATTGCCGACCGCGGATTCGCACACGTATCGGATCAGTTTCAGCACCGGCGACGAAATCCTTTCCGGGCTCACGGAATTTGCCGAGCAGCACCACATCGTCTCCGCGCGCGTCAGCGGGATCGGCGGGCTGATTTCCGCGAAGCTCGGCTGGGGCTCGCCCACGGTTCCGGGGATGAAAGAATTCGACGTGGCGCAGAAATGCGAACTCGTGTCGCTCACGGGACTTATTTCCATGCGCGGGCAGCATCCGTACGTGCATCTCCACGGCGTCGTCGCTTTTTCCGACGGCAGCACCCGAGGAGGCCACGTGATCGAAGCGCACGTCGATCCGCTGGCCGAAATTTTCGTGATCACCACGGCCGCGCCGCTGCCGCCCGAAGGCGCGACAGGCGCCCCGAAGCGTTAGCGTAGTCCGGCGCAACCGCTTTCACGACTCAGAATCAAAAGGCAAATCTAAGGCCGGGTCCGAATGTTCGACTCAATCTGTCTCGGTAGGAACGACTTCCTCGGCGGCACGATCGACTTTGGCCGCCTAGCCGAGGCGCTCGTCTTTTATCGACAGGTTCATTTCCTCGCGGATCGCGAAACATTCGCTTCGCTTGTAAGGACGTGCGGAATTGACGTTGTCCTTGAACTCTCTGACCTGGGCGCTTTGCATATCCACTACTCCGAAAACCTGACCGCCGTCGGCACCCTGGATATCTCTACGCCGGCCGAGCGGCATGCTCTGGCAATCATAAAAGGCCAACATCAAAACTTTCTCACCGACGCCACACAATTTTTAGATTCCTACTGCGGGTCGTCTGGAAAAGGTCGCAGCAAGACCCTGAGGCAATTCACCAGGATCGTCGAAAGTTTCGAGCACTCCGCAGAACTATTGGATCACGTGCGCTTGGATCTCCTCGATCCCACATACATCCGCGCGTCCGTCGGCGGGATACTGGCCTCCCTAGCGGCGGACTATGCCCCGCCCGACCCGCTAGTTTTTGACATCACCCGCGGAGCGGACGGATTTTTTCGCGTCACTACGAATGTCGATTTTGCCGCCGCCAATGTTTCGTACCACAGGAGGGTGATCCCGGAGCACTCTACCCTTTCGCCCGCCTTTCTCATTGCCCAACTTCTCGGAACGCGAGCAAGCCTAGAAGCAGCATCGCGCCTCTCCGCTGATCTGTGTCTCGGGCCTGTCAGTTCCGTAATCGGCGCGAATAAAATCGCGAGCCTCATAAAAGCTCATGAAAACAATACAGCGGCGCGTCAGCATTTCACAGAAATGGTGATAGGCAACGCCCGCGCTATCGGTGACGCCGTGACATCGGGAGAAAGAAATTTTGCCGATGTGCTAAAGCTTGTGAAGGCAGGTCAAAAGTTCAAGGAATGGCTCAAAAACCAGAATCAGTCCTTCGATCTGTACCAGGAGTATTGTCGCGAGGTAACTCGGGTCGCCTGGGCCGATAAACTCCCGCCGAAAGCAATGAGGTGGCTCCTGATCAATGCAGCTAACATCGCGGTCGGCGCAACAACGTCTCCCCCAATCGCGTTGGCAATCGGTTCTGTCCTATCAGCTGCGGATTCCTTCCTCCTAGATCGACTCCTGAAAGGCTGGAGACCTAACCAGTTCGTCGACGGCCCGCTAAGGGATTTCGTGAAGGTCGACTAAATACTGAAGGGAGTCCCGGAGTATGTAATTTTTGCCTATTGACTTCTATTTACTTGTGTGCTAACATCTTGCGTTTTTCCTGCCTACTCTGAAGCAGCCGACGGCAGGCCGGAGTAGCTTAGAAACGGTATCGACGGCACGCGCAAATTGTGTGCCCCGAGGGCGGCAAAGGACGGAGACCAGTGCAAGCGCGATCAAGACTTCGCGACCGAATCGCCCGCAGACCGGCGCCATCGGATCAGCGGTCGTCGGTTTTGCCCCCCTGCTTCCGCCCTCGTAGCAAGCCACTCGCCGCATGCGCTTCCGATTTTCAACCTCTAATCTCCAATCTCCAAAATCTAATCGATACAGCTGAACGATTAGAAACGCAGGTAAGTCATAGTAAACACACGATCGTGGCACCTTCTAATCGATACACTTCCTGTCGTGGCCCGGTGATTTTACCTCTGCTCGTGGCTGCGACTTTGGATCAGAGAACGCTCCGCTCGCCCGAGCCGCTACCCGAGACAGCCAATCGAGTAGAAATGCACGCAAATCTTAGAAAACAAATGGCCGCGACCCCTTCTACCCGAGACGATTCAGCGGCAGCCTCTCGCTCTCGTGAGCGCGGCTTGCAATCGTTGGAGGGTGCGCCTAGAATAAATGGATTCATGAGGTTTCCTGGCGAAACTGGAACTGTAGCCAAGCCCAGCGAGGTGCGCTGGGCTTTCGTGTTTATGGGCCTTTTGCGCGGCGGTTTCGAACCGCTGAAAGCGACCGAAGAGCAGGTTCTGGGGTTTTACGACGGCAATCAACCCCGGCGGAGTCCAGACACTGGACCTCGGGCAGAATTCGCCCCGGAATGACGATATTTGATGGGTCGGCGAGTTGCCGGATCGCTTCGGCACGACTGAAGTCGTGCCCTGACACAAAGGGTGCCGACGACAGGGAGATGCAATGATTGACGGAGCCATACCCGAAGCGCTGACCTTCGACGACGTGCTGCTGGTGCCGGGGAAATCGTCGGTGCTGCCGGCGCAGGCGGACACGCGCACCTGCCTTTCGCGCAAGATCGAGCTGAAGATTCCGATCGTGGCGGCGGCCATGGACACGGTGACGGACGCGCGCCTCGCGATCGCCATCGCGCGACAGGGCGGCATCGGATTCGTCCACCGCAACATGAGCATCGACCGGCAATCGGAGGAGATCGACCGCGTGAAGCGGTCGGAGAGCGGCATGATCGTCGATCCGGTGACGATTGCGCCGGAAATTACCGTGCGGCAGGCGCTGGACATCATGACCAAGTACCGCGTGTCGGGCCTGCCGGTGACGCGCGGGCCGAGGCTGGTGGGCATCCTGACGAACCGCGACCTGCGCTTCGAGCGAAATCTGGACCAGCCGGTGAGCGCGGTGATGACCAAGGACCACCTGATTACCGTGCCGGTGGGAACGACGCTCGACGAAGCGGAAAAAATCCTGCAGCAGCATCGCATCGAAAAATTGCTGGTGGTGGACAAGGATTTCAACCTGAAGGGACTGATCACCGTCAAAGACATCCAGAAAAAAATCGAATTTCCGAGCGCCACGAAAGACGATCACGGACGGCTGCGCGTGGGCGCGGCGATCGGCGCGACGGGCGATTTCCTGGAGCGCGCGCAGGAGATGGCGCGCTGCGGCGCGGACGCGCTGGCGATCGACACGGCGCACGGGCACACCACGCGGGTGATGGACGCGATCAAAGCCGTAAAGCGGAAGCTGCCGGAACTGCAACTGCTGGCCGGGAACGTGGCGTCCGCGGAAGCGACGCGCGATTTGATCGCGCTGGGAGTCGATGGAATCAAAGTGGGCATCGGGCCGGGGTCGATCTGCACGACGCGCGTGGTGACCGGAGCGGGCGTCCCGCAGATTACGGCGATTACCGAATCGGCGCGCGCGGCGCAGGGAACGGGAGTGCCGGTGATCGCCGACGGCGGAATCAAATTTTCGGGCGACATTACGAAGGCGATCGCGGCGGGAGCTGCGTCTGTGATGATCGGGAGCCTTTTCGCCGGGACGGAAGAATCACCGGGCGAAACGATTTTGTATCAAGGGCGCACATTTAAGTCGTATCGCGGGATGGGATCGCTCGGCGCGATGGAGGCGGGGTCGGCGGACCGCTACGCGCAGGAAGGCGCGGAGCGCGGCAAAACGGTGCCGGAAGGAATCGAGGGGCAAGTGCCGTATAAAGGACCGCTCGCGGCGCTGGTGGAACAGTTGGTAGGCGGGCTACGCAGCGGCATGGGTTACGTCGGCGTTCAGAATATCCGCGAGCTTCAAGAGAAGGCCAGGTTCATCCGCATTTCGCAGGCGGGATTGAGAGAGAGCCACGTCCACGACGTGATCATCACCCGCGAAGCGCCAAATTACCGGCTCGAATAGCACAATGATCAAGGCAACGAAGCCCAGCGAGACGAGGGTGGGCTGGGCAAGGCTATGGCTGCCGGTGCCGGCCTGGGCCGGGGTGATTTTTTACGCCTCGACTAGCGCGTTTTCGGCGGCGAATACCGGCCGCCTCATTATTCCCATGCTGCACTGGCTGTTTCCCGGGGCGCCGGCTGCGGCGCTTGCGGAAATGCATTTTCTGGTCCGTAAGAGCGGGCATTTCACGGAGTATTTTGTGTTCGGCTGGCTGCTGCTGCGCGCGCTTCGCGCGGGGAGGCGCGATATACGGCTGCGCTGGGCGCTCGCCGCGATCGCGATCGGCGCGTGCTACGCGACGTTCGACGAATGGCACCAGTCGTTTGTACCGGGACGCGGTGGGCTGGAGCTTTCGGACATTCTGATCGACACGGCGGCTTGCGGGGTGGCGCAAGCGGTCGCGGCGATGTTTAACCGGCGTAGGCTGCTCGATGCGAAGCGAGACGCCGCGGACACGCGGCGCGAGGCGGCGAGCGCCTAGCGCTGCGCGGAGAAAACAAACGGCCCGCTCGATTGCGCCGCGAGGCGCTGCGAACGGGCCGATTTTATTTTCGATGAAGGCGGCGGGAGCAGCGCGCTACGTTGCGCGCCCAATCCGGCGCAAAGCGCGCGGCTACTTTTCGGCGGCCGCGGCTTCCTTTTCCTTCTCTCCCTCGCGAGCTTCTTCCGCGGCGCCGCGGCGAGGCCGCTTTTCTTTTTTCTTCAGCTCCGAGCCGATCCATTCGAGGATGGCGAGCTCGGCGCCGTCTCCGATGCGCCAGCCGGTGCGCACGATACGGGTGTAGCCGCCGTTGCGTTCGGCGAAGCGCGGCGCGAGCTCGGCGAAAAGTTTTTTCGTCGCGCCGGGA
>JAGWRH010000394.1 GCA_028876695.1 Acidobacteriota bacterium
CCATCGCGTCCGCATCGAATTTCGTTCCGGTTCCCACCCACCACGTCCCGGAGATCACCGTTGCGTAGCGGTCATATGGATGGAAATGCGGGCGGCTCGTCATGTGCGGCGGAAATTTCATCAGCACGATGTAGAAGCCCGGCTTGCTCGAGTCGCCAAGCAGCGTCGCCATCTGCGGCCCCCCGGGACGCCCGCGCCACTCGATCTGCGAGGGCCACTTGTACGTCACTTGCGTCGGATCGATGTGCGCGCCGGGCGGCACCGCGGGATTGCCGGCAGCCGCGGATTCCTCCGTTTGCGTGCGAGGGTGCGCCAATGAGATTGCCACGCCGAACGTGAGAATTGCGCACAGCGCAGCCACGAAGGCTAAAACCGATTTGAAGCCGGGCATCCAATCTTTGCGCATACCGTTCCTCCGCCCTTAACAGAGAATGCTCGCGCCATAATATCGCGCTGCCGGGCTTGAATGGATTCAAATCCTCTGCCGATCCCGTCGCGCTCGAATCCTTCACTCCTGCGCGCCCTGCCTCTCGCATCTCGCCTCCGAGGCTTCTCCGCCCGGAAGCGGCGGCCTTGCCGCTTTGGGTATGCGCGCCCGATTGCACCATAGCGGCCGCGCCAGAAGCGTTCTAACCTATTGATGCTCTCGCCCCGGTGCTCCAACCTGCCGGACGGCGGAATTCATCGGAGATTCTATGGATCGCAATGCCAAGAACGGCGCTACAGGTAAAAACGGGCGCGGTGTGGAGGTTGCCGGCACATTCGTGCTGGCTGCGCCGAAGATTGAGGAATTCCAGCTCGTCAAGGTGCGCGTGGAAGGCGCTGTGGCGCGGCTGACGCTGGATCGTCCCGATCACAACCTGCTCAACGAGCGTATGCTTTCCGAAATTGCGGCGGGCATCAACACCTTCGGCGAACGCAATGCCGTCAAGCTCATCGTGCTCGAATCCGCGTGCAAGGCGTTTTGCGGCGGCATCGAACTTGGCGAGTACACGCAGCGGCGCGTCTTTCAGATGCTGGAGGCGTTTCATAGCGCGTTCGCGGCCATGCTGGACACCGCCACGCCCGTGCTGGTCGTGGTGAACGGCGCCGCCTACGGAGGCGGCGCCGAGCTCGCCGCCCTCGCCGATCTGGTGATCGCTACGCCCAAGGCGCGGTTCGCGCAGCCGGAAATCAAGCTCGGCGTGTTCCCTCCGCTGGCTGCCGCAGTGCTGCCGTACATTCTCGGTCCCAAGCAGGCGCTCGAACTGGTGCTCACAGGCGAAGCGATCACCGGCGAGCGAGCGCTCGAATTGGGGCTGGTGAACTGGCTCGTCCCCGAAGCGGATCTAAAGAAAAAAGTAGATGAAGTGATCGCCAAGGTCTCGGCCCAATCGGGCCCCGTGCTGACCATGGCGAAAAAAGCCATTCTCAATAGCCTGGGATTGCCCCTCCGCGAAGGCGTCCGCAGTTCGCTGAAAGTTTTCTTGAACGAGCTCGCCGAGCTCGAAGATTCCCAGGAAGGCTTGCGGGCGCTTGTCGAAAAACGTGCTCCGAATTGGAAGAACCGGTAGCGCTCACATTTGTAACCGTGCCGCGGGGGCGGCATGCTACACTCGCAGGCGACAATCGAACTGGTTTCGGGATCTGGAAGGCTGTGAAAATCGGCCACGGTCCCGCCACTGTGATCGGCCCGCGCCAATGGCGCTGCACGGCCGAGAGTCAGGAACGTACCCGAGCCAGTAAGTAACGCTAGCGCGCTTCGCGAGAAGGCGCGCGGCTAGGAGCCTCGCATCTCGCGAGGCTTTTTTGTTTTTGGAGCGAAGCGGCATGCGTCTGGTCGCCATTTTCGCGGCGGTGGCAATCGCTGCGCTGCCCCTGTCTGCGGCATCGCGGCCATTGCGCGCCGCGCAGGATGCTGACGCGCGGGCCAGCGCGCCCCGCGTGGTCGTGGACGGCTACGGCCGAAAAGTCGCCATCCCGGCGCAGGTGAACCGCATCGTGACGCTGGCGCCCAATTTGACGGAAACGGTGTACGCGCTCGGGCTCGGCGATAAGCTCGTCGGCGATACGAACGATTGCGACAAGCCGGCAGCGGCGCGAGAAAAGCCGCACGTGGGCGATTACGTGAATCCGAATCTGGAAGCGATCGTCGCGCTCCGGCCGGATCTGGTGCTCGCCACCTCCGCCAATCGCGTCGATACCGTGGACGCCCTCGGCCGGCTGGGCATTCCGGTGTACGCGACGAATCCGCGGTCGGTGCTCGAGATGCTGGATTCGCTGCAGCGCGTTGCGGACGTGACCGGAGCGCGCGAGCAGGGCGCGAATCTGGTTGCGCGGCTTCGCGCGCGGCTCGATGCGCTCCACGCGCGGCTGGCGGATCGTCCTGTGCAGCGCGTGCTCTTCGTCATCTGGGATGAGCCGTTGATGACCATTGGCCGCCACACCTTCATCGCCGATGCCCTGCGATGGGCGGGAGCGGAGTCGGCCTTGTCATCCGACCAAAGCTGGCCGCAGATCAGCATGGAGGAAGTACTGCGGTTGCAGCCGGACTATATCGTTTTCGCCGCGCACAACGAAGGCGCGCGCCGGGATTTGCAGGAATTGCGCGCGCGTCCAGTCTGGCGCGACCTGGATGCGGTGCAAATGGGCCACGTGGTGGACCTGAGCGAAGAGGCTCTGCGGCCTTCGCCGGGACTGGTGGACGCGATCGAGCAGTTGGCGCGCGAGATGCATCCCGATGCCTTTGGAAACCAAACCGGAAACTGAATTCGGCGCGCCGAGGCCGGGCTTGGCGCAGCGGGGCGGAAGTTTCGCCGGTGTGCGCGCGTTTCGTCCGGTCACGCCGCGGCGGCTGGTGCTGATCTGCGCGATGCTGCTGGCCGTGCTGTTCGTCGCCGTGGTGATCGCGCTGCGCATGGGCACGTTTCCAATCTCCATTCGTGAAATTGTGCTGACGCTTTTCAATGGCGCGATCGGCCGCCGCGCCGAAATTCCATCCGATTATTGGCTGGTCGTTTTTGGACTGCGCTTGCCGCGGATTGCGCTGGGAATTCTCGTCGGAGCGGCTCTTTCCACCGCGGGCGCTGGTTATCAGGCGCTGTTGCGAAATCCGCTGGCCGATCCTTACGTGCTGGGCGTCTCGAGCGGCGCGGCCGTCGGCGCGATCGTCAGCCTGATTCTCGTGCCGCGCCTTCCGGGCGCGATTCAAATCGCGGCGTTTGTAGGCGCGGTGGCCACCATTGCCGTCGTTTATCTTTTGGGCCGGCGCGGCGGCCAACTCGATAGCGCCACCCTGCTGCTCGCGGGCATCGTGACCGCCTCCTTTCTCTCCGCCGTCATCATGTTTTTGATGACCACGCTCAGCGGCCGCGATTTGCGCGGCATGTCCTTCTGGCTGATGGGCGATCTGGCCACGCCGCCCTCGGTGAACATGGGCTGGCTCTATTTTCTGCTGGTCATCGGCTTGGCGACCATCTACGGAACCGCGGCCGATTTGAATCTGATCCTCACTGGCGAGCAAGAGGCGCGGCATTTGGGCGTCAACGTGAATCGCGTGAAGCTCGTGGTCTATCTGGCGGCTTCCGTGCTGACGGGACTGGCCGTTTCCGTCAGCGGCGCCATCGGATTCTTGGGATTGCTGGTGCCGCACGTCATGCGCATGCTCTTCGGCACCGATTACCGCGTGCTGATTCCCGCGTCCGCCATCGGCGGCGCGATCCTCATCGTGCTGGCGGACACCCTGGCCCGCACCGTTGTCGCCCCCACGGAATTGCCCGTCGGCGCGATGACGGCGATCGCCGGCGCGCCGCTTTTCATTTACCTCATGCGGAGGCGCGTGCGATGAATGTGCTCACCGGGCGCGGAGGATTGGCGGCGGCAACGGCGCCCAGCGCCGAACCGCGTCTGAAAGTCGAGCAGGCCAGCTTCGCCTACTCGGCCACGGACAAATCCGCGCCCAAGTTCACGCTGGGACCGGTGAGCTTCGACGCGCGGCAGCACGAGCTGATCTCCATTCTGGGCCCGAATGCCAGCGGGAAATCGACGCTCCTTGCCTTGCTCGCGGGCATGCATGCGCCGCTCGCGGGGCGCATCGCGCTCGATGGCACGGAAATTTCGAAGCTCGATGCGCGTCTCCGCGCGCAGCGCATCGCTCTCGTCCAGCAGGAAAGCGAGCTCCTGTTTCCGCTGCGCGTTTGGGAATACGTCCTCCAGGGACGCTATCCATATGGCCGGCGGCTGCGATTCGAATCCGAAGAGGATTGCCTGATGGCCGGCAATGCTCTCGCGCAAGTGGGCGCGGACGCGTTGCGCGACCGCTGGATGGACCAGCTCTCGGGCGGAGAGAAGCAGCGCGTGATTCTGGCCCGCGCTCTCGCGCAGCAGCCTTTGCTGCTGTTGCTCGATGAACCTACGCAGCATCTCGATATCGGCGGCAAAGTGGAATTGCTGCGGCGTCTCCGCAAATTGACCGCGGAACGCCTGTATACGGTGCTCGTCGTGACGCACGAGCTCAACCTCGCGGCGGAATTTTCAGACCGCATCGTTCTGCTGCACAAAGGCAAATGTTTGCGCTCCGGGACGCCCGCCGAAGTGTACGACCGCGCCACGCTCGAAGAAGTGTTCGAAGCGCCGCTGGACGTGGACACCCGAGCGAGCGGGCGCCCGCGCGTCACGCTTCGCGGCAGCGAGCACGGCTGAAAGCCCAGGAAGCAGAGTTCAGCATAGGATCCACGGCGGGTCGGTTTGAATTTTCTCGATCGTTACACAAGGGATCAAAATTCAAACTGTCTTGCTGCAAAGGCCGGGAGACGTAACCTGCCCGGACAGCGGCGCTAGCGATCTGCGATTCGCGCGCCGTCCACAATCACCGGAGACTCCGCGCACGGGAAGACGGTGAAAATCCGTCGCCGCCGCGCGACTGTAACGCGGATCTTGCGCCCGTAATGGCGCAATGAAAAGACGATGCACCGGTAAAGGGCCGCAATCGAATTTGGCCCGGTAACGGCCGCAATCGAAAGTTCCGGCGCGTGCCACTGTTCCAAACGCGAATCGCCTGATTCGCGCAACCCGGCGTCCCCAACCCGCTGATTTCGGCGCGCTGGGGAAGGGAGGAATGGGAAGGCCGCGCTGAAACCGGAATTCGCATTTTGTATTCCGGAATCCGCCAAGCCAGGAGACCGACGGAGCCTCCATCCGGTTGCGCACCGTAGCCTGCGCGCCTCCGGACAACCTTCAACTCCCGCGCGAGAGGGAGAGGAGGACGCCATGACGTTCCGTCGTTCAGCCCTTCCGGGCATCTCCGTAGTTTCGCTGCTGATTCTGCTTCTCGCCTGTGCCGATGCATCCCGAGCGCAATCGACCTGCGCGATTCGCGGTACGCTCGCCGATCCCATGGGCGCAGCGCTCGCCGATACCACAATCCGCGCCCAGGCGATTGATTCCGCCGCCAAACCCGTTGCAATCACAACCGGCGCTGACGGCCATTTTTCCCTGCAACTCCCTCCCGGTGATTATCGCGTCACAGTTACGCGCGTATCCTTCGAACCCGTCGAGCGTGAATTTGCGTTGCATCCCGGGGAAGTCGCCAACTGGGACGTGCGCATGGAACTCGCCACCAATTCGGAAAACGTGGTGGTCACGGCCTCTGCCCAGCCGGCGCCCGCCGAATCCAGCGCTTCGCCCGTTGACGTCATCTCGCGCTCCGCGATCGAAAATCGCCAGGAACTTTGGCTTGCGCCTGTGCTTTCCGGTGCTTCCGGCATCAGCATGGCCCAGGAGGGCGCCTACGGCGGAATCAGCACCATTTTCCTCGACGGCGGAAATTCCAATTTCACCAAAATCTTGATTGACGGCGCTCCCGCCAATCAGCCCGGCGGAGATATCGATCTCGAGGGCCTCGACGTGCAGGACGTCGACAAAATCGAGATCGTGCATGGCGCCACGAGCGCCTTGTACGGCTCCGATGCGATGACCGGAGTCGTGCAAATCTTCACGCATCGCGGTACCACCGCCACTCCGCTCTTGCAGCTCGCCAGTGACGGAGGCACTCACGGCACCGGAACCGGCCGTGGCGAGATCAGCGGCGTCGCCGGAAAATTCGACTACTCCGGCTCGGTCGGCTATTTTTCAACCGCGGGCCAGGGCGCAAACGACCGCTTTCGCAACGACGCGCAGTCCGGAAACTTCGGCTGGAAGTTCACCGAAACCGATCAACTCCGCTTCTCGCTCCGTAATGACGTGAACGACGCCGGGACCCCCGGTTCGACGTTCGCTCCCACTCCCGATAGCCATCTCGGACAGCACGATTTCTTCGCCAGCCTCGCGTGGGATTCATCGTTCGGCGAACATTGGAGCAATCGGCTCCAGGGCACCGATTCCTACGTGCGGCAGCTCATCTTCAATCCCGGATTCCCGCAGCTCGACCGCTTCTACCGCTCCGGTTTCGACGAACAGTTGAGCTACGCCGTCCCGCGCGGCGTCGCCACCGTCGGCTACGAATACGAAGTGGAAAATGGCGAGCCGGGCGGCCCTCCTCACCAGCGGCGCAACAACATGGCCGGCTACGCTGAAGTGCGCTACCAAATCGCGCGGCGCCTCACCGCAATACTCGGCGGCCGCGTCGAGGACAACGCCAGCTTCGGCACGGCCGCCGTCCCGCGAGCCGGCCTCGCCTATTTGCTTCGCGATGGACGCGGCTTCTGGGGCGCCACGCGCCTGCGCGCCTCCTACGGCCTCGGCATCAAGGAGCCCACCTTCGTGCAGTCCTTCGAAGCCGACCCGTGCTTCCCGGGAAATCCGAATCTTCGCCCCGAGCGCAGCGCCACCGTCGATGCCGGCGTCGAGCAGGGTTTGGATTCCGGCCGCGTGAAAGTTTCGCTCACCTATTTTCATAACGACTTCCGCGACGTGGTCAGCTTTTCCGCGGATTTCACTCCCACGCCGTCGTGTCCCTTCGGCACCGGCACGTTTTTCAACACCGATAAGGCCCGCGCGTTCGGCGCCAATTCATCCATCGAAGCCGCGCTCACCAGCTGGCTCACGCTGACGGGGAATTACACCTACGACGACACCAAAGTGCTGGTCGCGCCGAATGCCGCGCTGATCGACCCAACTCTCGAGCCCGGCCACCGCCTCCTCCACCGTCCGTTGCATTCGGCGAATCTGGTCTTCAACGCCCGTCTCCGTCGCATGAATTGGAATCTCGCCGGCACGTATTTCGGCCGCGCGCAGGATAGCGACTTCCTTGGGCTCGGCATCACCAGCAACCCCAGCTGGGTGCGATGGGATTTGGCCACCAGCGTTCCCATGCGTTTCGGCTTGTCGGCCACCGCTCGCCTGGAAAATCTCTTCGATCGTCATTACCAATACGCGGTCGGTTATCCGGCGCTCGGATTTAATTTTCGCCTCGGCCTGAAATACGTCTGGGGCGGCGAACGCTAGGATAGGACTTCCCCGAACCGCGGCGTCGGCGCGCGCCGCCTGCGTACCGGCCCGGTAAACGGCTCAGCGCGTCGTGGGTCAGTTTGGATTTTCTGGATCGTGACACGAGCAGTTAAAATTCAAACTGACCCAATCCCTCGTTTCGCGTTGGCGGCGTGGCGTCCCGAGAGATCCCCATCTTAGGGTGCTAAACCGTGGCCGCTACGCCGGGCTCGGGCGTAACCGCGCGTGGCCGGATCGTCTCGCGAAGGAACAGCACTGCCACGAAAAGCAGCAGCGTCCCGCATGTCGCCATCAGCATGGTGCTGCCAAGCCCATAGCTTTCCGCCACCGTGCCGCCCAGCGTCGGCGCGATCGTCGCTCCAATCAGCTCGCCCACCATATTGACCATCCCGATCGCCGTGCCGGTCAGTTCCGGCGACACGCTCTCGGCCGGAATCAGCACGATCACTAGCGCGGCGATCGCCTGCCCTCCTTGCGTCAAGAACAGGATCGCCGCTAGCAGCCACAGATGCGCATACAGCGGCCGCGCTAAAAGCGCCAGTGGCAGAATCGACGAAATCGCTGCCAGCGCCAGCAGCGTCGGCTTGCGTCCCCATCGGTCCGATAGCGCCGGAAAAATCCAGCCGATAAAGAAGCTGCCGAGCCCCGCCGCGCCCAGCAAAAGCCCCGCCGTGCGCGGATCCTGATGCATATCGCGCGTGATCAGCAGCGGCGCGAACGTGTTTTGCAGGAACAGCCAGGAAATGAACCCGCCCGCGCCGATCGCGGCGAGCCAGATATTGCGGCGTCGCAGAATCGAGAAGTAATGCGCCAGCGGCGTGCCCCGCTTGTGCGGCGCCGCGCCGGCCTCCGATGCCCGCGGCTCCTGGATGTACTTCCAGATCAGCAGCGCCATCAGCAGCCCCGGAATTCCCGTGACGAAAAATCCCCAGCGCCAGCCAAACCGCGAAGCGATCTGCGTCGTCAGGATCGGCGCGCCGAAAAGTCCCACCAGCGCCGCGCCGCTCGTCACGATCCCGACGTTTCTCCCCCGCCGCGACTTCGCCGACGATTCCTCCAGCAGCGCGCTGATCGCCACCCAGCACGGACCCTCCGCCAGCCCAATCAGCGCGCGAATAATCAGCAATTCATGAAAGCTGCGCGCCAGTCCTGAAAGCCACGAAAAAGCCGAGAAGATCAGCACGGCGGGAATTAGGATTTTGCGCCGCCCGAACCGGTCCGAAGCCGCGCCAAAAAAGAGCGAGCCAATCGCCCAGCTGATCGATACCACCGATGCCAGAAACCCGATCTGCTGGTCGTTCAGCCGGAATACCGGGGCGAAGTACGGCGCCAGGTACAGCTGCGACATGCGGTCCAGAAAGACCGTGCCCCAGGTAAAGAACAGGATCGCGACAAGCGTTCGTTCGTACCGCCTCGTAAGTTCCACGATTGGGTTCGCCTTGGTGAAGCCGTGCCCGCTGCCGTCGCGCGCGCGTGTCAATCTATTCCATGCCGCGGTAGCGGTCAACAGACCAGGACTCGGAGTAGTGGGCCAGTTTGAATTTTCTTGATCGTGACACAAGCCGTCAAAATTCAAACCGACCCAGTGCCGGACCCAGGCACACGGTGTGGGAGAACACCCGTCGCAAGCGGCTGCGCGGCGGATGCTATAATCCTGCAACCGTCATGAGCCGAACCGCGCAAGACTCGCCGCGAGTCACCTCGGAGGTGATGGCGCGCTACGAGGCCGTCATTGGCCTCGAGGTGCACGCGCAGCTCGACACGGTCACCAAGGCCTTCTGCTCCTGCTCCACCAATTTCGGCGACGCGCCCAATTCCAATACCTGTCCCGTCTGTCTGGGGCTGCCCGGCGCGCTGCCGGTGCTCAATAAGCGCGCGCTGCAGCTCGCCCTGCGCGCGTCGCTCGCCATCAACTGCGCCATTCAGCCGCGCTCTCGATTCGCCCGGAAAAACTACTTCTACCCGGACCTGCCCAAGGGCTATCAAATCTCCATGTACGAGCTGCCGCTCTCGACGTCGGGCTGGATCGAAATCGAGGCTGAGGGCGAAAAGAGGCGCATCGGCGTCACCCGTCTCCATATGGAAGACGACGCGGGCAAAAGCCTCCATGAAGGCTTCGCCGATTCCGACCGCTGGAGCTACATCGACTTCAACCGTTGCGGTGTGCCGCTGATCGAAATCGTTTCCGAGCCGGATTTGCGCACTCCGGCTGAGGCGTACGCCTATCTCACCACGCTCAAGCAAATCCTGGAGTACACCGAAGTGAGCGACTGCAACATGGAGGAAGGCTCCCTCCGCTGCGACGCCAACGTCAGCGTCCGCCTGCGCGGCGCCTCAAAATTCGGCACCAAGGCCGAAGTGAAAAATCTCAACTCGTTCCGCTATCTCTCGCACGCCCTCGAATACGAAATCGAGCGGCAAATCGGCGTGATCGAGGCGGGCGGCGCGATCGTGCAGGAGACGCGGCTGTGGAATGTCGCCGCCGGCCGCACCGAACCCATGCGCTCGAAGGAATTCGCGCACGATTACCGCTATTTTCCCGATCCCGATTTGCTTCCCGTGACGATTTCAACCGCGGAAATCGATCAAGTCCGCCGGTCCATGCCGGAATTGCCGGCCGCCAAGTCGCAGCGGTTTCTGCGCGATTACGGCATCACGCCCTATGACGCCGGCGTGCTCACCTCCACGCGCGCGTTGGCCGATTACTTCGAATCCGTCGTCCGCGCTGGCGCTCCCGCGAAACCGGCTGCGAACTGGGTCGCTGGCGAACTCCTCCGCCGCCTGAAGGACTCCGGACAGGACATTTTGGCCTGTCCGCTGCCCGCTCCGGCTCTCGCCGAATTGATCGTAAACGTGGAGAATGGCCAAATCACCGCCGCCAGCGGCAAAAAAGTCTTCGCCAAAATGTTCGAAACGGGCAAATCCGCCGCGGAGGTAATCGCGGCCGAAGGTCTTTCGCAGATCTCCGATCCCGGAGCCATCGAGCGCATCGCCCGCGATGTGGTCCAGAAGAATCCGCGGAACGTGGCCAAATATCGATCCGGCAACGAGGGCGTATTCAAGTTTTTTGTCGGCCAGGTCATGCGCGAGACGCGCGGCCAAGCCAACCCGCAGCTCGTTAACGATGTCGTAAAACGCGTCTTGAGCGAATAGCCCAGCCGGGAAATGGAGGTGAGTACGTGCTGAAAGAAGGCGATGCAGCTCCCGACTTTCGCGCCACCGCCGACGATGGCCGCATGATTTCGCTGGCCGATTACCGCGGAAAGAATTTGATCCTGTATTTCTACCCGAAGGCCAACACCTCCGGTTGAACCGACGAAGCGATTCAATTTCGCGACGTGCTCGCGAAACTCAAGGCCCTCAACGCCGAGATCGTCGGCTGTAGCGGCGATAAAGTCGAGGCGCAGAACAAGTTCAAGTGCAAGAACAACCTCAATTTCCCTCTGCTTGCGGATACGCAATTCAAGGTCGTGGACGCCTACGGCGCGCGGCGCATGAAAAGCTTCTACGGCAAATCGTTCCTGGGCATCGTGCGCTGCACCTTCTGGATCGATCCCGGCGGAAAAATCCGCAAAATCTGGCCCAAGGTGAAAGTGGAAGGCCACGCCGCCGACGTCCTCTCCGCCATCGAACGGGCGCAGGAACCCGCCCGCGCCGCCGCCCAAAAATAGGCCCTCCTTTCACCGGGTCCGAAGTGTGTGTCGGCCCCGCACTTCAGTGCGCGGGGGACGGTGCTTCAGCCCTGCGAAATCGCCCGTTAGAGTTGCGCGTGTCATCCCGAACCCAGCCCTGGCGCTTTGTGCCAGGGATGAGGGTGAGGGATCTGCTTTTAGCCCACTTCATTGCGGCCAGTCGCCCCCATACTCCGCGCCTTCTTGCGGCCACATTTGTTTCAGGGCGCGACTTTAGTCGTGCCGCCGTAAAGGCGTTGCTTGCTGCCCTCCACTTTATTCCTTATCGTCCTGAACCCGGCCCGGGCGCTTCGTGCCAGGCATGAAGGTGAGGCCTGCCTGCCGCGGGCGGGATCTGCTTTTACCTTGCGGCCAGTCGCGCCCATACTCCGCGCCTTCTTGCGGACACATTTGCTTCAGGGCGCGACTTTAGTCGCTTCGTAAAAGCGCGCGCAGCAAACTCGTGTGTCAGGGCACGACTTTAGTCGTGCCGCAACAGCGCGCGACAAACCCGGGGCCGCCGAAGGGCAGCATTCGTCCGCTGGGGTGGCGACGCGCTTCCTTTCGCGCCTGTTTACCCGCGCGAAGCATTCGTTTTCACCGGAACGGCCGCTTGGGTGCGACAGTTACACCGTAACGCGGATCGTGTCCCCTTCCGGCTCAATCAGCGCGTTATCGATCAATCGCGTCGTGCCCACTCGCGCGGCGATCAGCGCATAACAGGCTTTTCTCAGTCCCACGGCCGGTTCGAACCTATCCGCATCCACAATTTCCGCATAGTCGAGCGCCACGCCGGGCGCGGCTTCCATCACGCTTCGCATTGCGCCCAGCAGCCGCGCCACGTCGCGCTCCCCCGCGCCGATTTCCCGCCGTGTCGCTTCAAGCGAACGATAAAGTGCCGTCGCCGCCCGCCGTTCCTCGCCCTTCAAATACGCGTTGCGCGACGAAAGCGCCAGCCCATCCGCCTCGCGAATGATCGGGCAAAGCACCATCTGCGCGTCCAGATTCAGATCGCTGGCCATCTGCCTCAGGATCAACGCCTGCTGCGCGTCCTTGCGCCCGAAAAACGCGAAATGCGGCTGCACGATTTCGAAAAGCTTCAGCACCACCGTGGCCACGCCGCGAAAATGCCCAGGCCGCGAACGCCCTTCGAGCCGCTCGCTCAAGCCTTCCACGGTCACCGAGGTGCGAAAGCCCGCCGGATACATTTCCTCCGCCGGAGGAACGAACGCGTAATCGACGCCCGCATTTTCCAGTGCCTGCCGGTCCGCTTCGAACGTGCGCGGATACTTCGCGAGATCTTCGCCCGGTCCGAATTGCTTGGGATTCACGAATATCGAGACGATCACCGGCGAGCACTGCTTCTGCGCTTCCCGAACGAGAGATAAATGCCCTTCGTGCAGCGCGCCCATCGTCGGCACCAGGCCGATCACGCGCTCTTGCCGTCGAGCGTCTCGGGCCGCCTGCTTCATCCAGGAGATCGTGCGGACAATTTCCATTCGGTCAGGGCTACCGCGCCCGGCCGGAAACGGAGGGAGATTTTGCCGCCACGGCGCCGGGAGCGCTGCACGGGAATTTTCCAGACTCTAGCCTCAAGCGTCTAGCCTCCAGGCCTACGCTCCGGCTTTCGCGGCGCGCTCGCGGTAGAAGCCGATCAGATCCGTGCTGCTGGCCTTCGTTCCCAGTTGCCGAAGCATCGCGGCAATCTGCCCGCGATGATACGTGCCGTGATTCGCCAGGTGCTGGAGCATCTGCCAGAGCGGCTGCGTCTGCGGGCTTCCCGCCGTCGTCTTGTAAGAAATCGCGCGCTGCAAATCATCCGATGTGAGCGAAGCCGCGTAGTCCACAAGATTCCGATCGATTTCCGCGAAGCGCCGGCGCAACACCTCCAGGTCCGGAAAATCCGCCGCGGACGGCAGCCCCGAAGGAATCCGCCCGTGCCAGCGCTCGAGCCAAATCCACTGCGCGCCGTAGATATGCGCCAGCGTGTCCCGCACCGATTTGAAGCTCGATCCCAGGTCGCGCGTCAACTGTTCGGGCGTAAGCGCCGCGCACGCATCGAGCGTGCGGTTGTTGGCCCACGCGTTGAAATCGTAGAGCAGGCGAATGTCTTCGAGATTCATATCAGCTCCGCATTTGGCGATCCCCTGTGCGCCGGGAACCCGCCGAAGTGGCTTGACTATACGCCCGGGCTCGCGCGGCGCTCATACTTTTCGGCGGAGGGTCAGTTTGAATTTCCTTGATCGTGACACAAGCAGTCGAAATTCAAACTGATCCGGTGCTAATACTCAGCGCCCTACGAACGCGCCGCGGCCGCCACTTTCTCGCGCGTCTCCGCCGGTGAATGGTACGACTCGGCGTCCGACGGGAATTGCCCGCTGCGCACGTCCGCGCAAAATTCGGATACCGCTCTCGAAATTTCCGCTGAAATCTCCGCGTACCGCCGGACGAATTTCGGCGTGTGCCCGCTGGTGAATCCCACCAGGTCGTGGAATACCAGCACCTGCCCGTCGCATTCCGGTCCTGCGCCGATGCCGATCGTCGGAATCCTTACCTGCTGCGTCACGTGCGCTGCCACTTCCCGCGGCACGGACTCCAGCACCACCGCGAACGCGCCCGCCGCTTCCACCGCCCGCGCGTCGCGCTCCACCTGCCGTGCGGCGTCCCGCGTCTTCCCGCTGACGCGAAATCCGCCCAGCGCGTTGATCGATTGCGGCGTCAGACCCACGTGGCCCATCACCGGAATTTCCGCTTCCACCAGCCGCGCGATCAGCTCGATGCGCCGCTCGCCGCCTTCGACCTTCACCGCTTCCGCGCCGCCTTCTTTCACCAGCCGCACCGCATTGCGCACCGATTCTTCGATCGACACGTGGAAGCTCCCGTACGGCATGTCCGCCACCAGCAGCGCCCGCCGCGTCCCGCGCCGCACCGCGCGAACGTGGTGCAGCACTTCATCCAGCGTCACCGGCAGCGTACTGTCGTAGCCCAGCATCACCATGCCGAGTGAATCGCCCACCAGCAGCACGTCCACGCCCGCGTCATCCAGTAATCGCGCGGTCGGATAATCGTAAGCGGTGATGCAGGTAATCTTTTGCTTCGAGCCGTTTTCTACAGGGGAACCGGTGAAACCGGTCTTGCGGGAGAGAATGTCGGGCACGGTGATTTTCCCGCTGCCCGCATGGGGTGCAACGCTCATGTTGTCCTCCGGTGCCGCTCCTCCCGAATCCAAACCTACGGTATTCGGGGTCCCCAAATCGCCCAGGCGTTTTGGGGCGCAGGATACAGCCCTAACAACAGCCCCATCCTATCAAATCCTGCGCCGCGGGCGCAATGGAACCTCCGTCCTGGGCCGTGATTTGATCGTCACCCCGCCTCCGGACCTCAGCGGGGCAAAATTCCAACTGACCCACTACCGCTGCGCCGAATCCATTGATTTTCGCCCGCAAACGTTGCTACGGTGTCGCGTCAGCGTGCACCATGTGAGGGAATCCTCGATGAAAATCCAAGCCGCTGTTTCGCGCGAAGGCGCGCGCCATCCGCAAATCGAAGCCGTGGAGATCGAAGATCCGCGCCCCGGCGAAATTCTGGTCCGCATCGTCGCGAGCGGCATCTGCCACACCGATATCGGAGTCCACGGCCGCCCCGGTCCCCGCCCGTTCGTGCTCGGCCACGAAGGCGCTGGCGTCGTCGAACGCCTCGGCCCCGGCGTCACCGACCTCGCGCCCGGCGACCACGTCGTGCTCAGCGTCAATTTCTGCGGCGAATGTCCCAGCTGCCGCCGCAACGCGCACAGCTATTGCTACGAAGTCCTGCCGCGCAATTTCGGCGGCCTCCGTCCAGACGGCTCGAGCCCTCTCTCGCAAAACGGCGCTCGCATCTTCGCCCGTTTCTTTGGCCAATCGTCGCTGGCCACCTATTCGCTCGCCGACGCCCGCTGCGCCATCAAAGTTCCCGCCGATATTCCGCTCGAAATCCTCGCCCCGCTCGGCTGCGGCGTGCAGACCGGCGCCGGTTCCGTCATTCATTCGCTGCGCCTCGGCACGGGAGACTCCGTCGCCATCTTCGGCGTCGGCGCGGTCGGCCTCGCCGCGGTGATGGCCGCGCGACTCGTCGGCGCTGAACGCATCATCGCCGTCGATCTCGTCCCTTCGCGCCTCGCTCTCGCCAGGGAACTCGGCGCCACCGACACCATCGACGCCTCCAGCGGCGACGCCGCCAAAATCATTCGCGATCTCACGCGCTACGGCGTCAGCCACTCCTTCAACACTGCCAACGCGCCGATCGCTTACACGCAATCGCTCGCATGTCTCGCCCCGCGCGGCGTGGCCGGATTCGTCGCACCGCCTCGCGCCGAATGGGCGCCCGACATGTTCCATCTGCTCAGCGGCGGCCGCGCGCTTCGCGGCATCCTCGGCGGAGACACCACGCCGAGCCTGTTCATTCCCATGCTCATCGATTACTACCGCCAGGGACGCTTCCCTTTCGACCGCCTCATCAAATACTATCCGTTCGAAAAAATCGCCGAGGCTTTCGAAGATTCGACCACCGGCACGACCGTCAAGCCCGTCCTCCGCATGCCCAACTGATTCGCGGGCCCCGTAGGGGCGCTGCTTGCTGCGCCCTCGCCTGCGCGCCCATAATTGCCCACGCGCTGTCATCCCGAGCGAGGCCCGGTGCGCGAAGTGCGACGTCGGGCCGACGAGGGATCGGCTTCTGGTTTTCTCTCCCGCACGCGCCTGTCCCTATCGCGCCGGCATCCCCGGCATCGGACGCGCCACGCGCGGCCCTTTCGTCATCGCGCGATCCTCGCCCTCCCACATCACCGTGCTGCGGTCCGTCCACGCGTGGATCGTCTCCTCCTGAAAAACCCACTTGCCGTTGCGCTTCACGCAGTAGTTGTCCCACGTGCCGATGCCGAAGACGAAATTCGTCCTGTATTCCACGTTGAATTGCAATATCGAAAAAAACGCCTTCACCCGCGCGCCTTCTCCCTCGCGCGTGATCAGGAAATGATTCGCCAGGTGCTGGCGCCCCGCCCACCAGCTCGGACGGTCGTACCACAGCTCCTCAAACGCCCGGCGGATTTCCGCGTGGCCTTTCAGCTTGCCTTGCCACAAGTGGTCCATCGAGCCGTCTTCGGCGAAGCAATCGAGCACTCCTGCGATGTCGCCGCTGTCAATCGCCCACGCGTAGCGCGCGAACAGCTCCATGATGTCCAGCCGGTCCTCCACCGACATTTTCGTATTCGAAGTGTTGTCCGACATCGCCATCTCCTCTTCCTTAGCGGCTCCGTTTGAGTTTGTGTCAGGGCACGACTTCAGTCGTGCTGCAATACCGCGCGCGGCAAACCCGGGGTTCCGAGCGGGCGGTTTTCGTCCGCTGGGGTGGCAGCGCGCTTCCGCTCGCGCTGCCTCACTCGCGCGAAGTGGTCATGCCGCTGCCGTCATACCGAGCGAGTCCCGGTCTCCTTCACCGGGACGACAAGGGATCTGCTTTTGACCTCGCGGTGCCGTGCGATACGCTCGGCAATCCGGCGGTATTGCCGCCCGGCGGAAATACTATTCGCGCCCACCCCCGATTGCAACGCACCTCGTCATTTGCACTGCCTGACTCCCTAATTGCAGTTCTCGGGCGATCCGTCGAGCAGCGCCGCGGAATCTTCCTGCACCTTTTCCTCTCGTGACCCGCGTCACAAGAAAAAATCTCCGACGGCCTCACAATCTTTCGTGTTTCGCGTCATTCCCCGCGGTCAATCCGCCAGCAATCGAGTGAGGCGCTCATGCGACACACGCGAATCATCGTCACCCACTACGGCGGGCCCGATGCACTGCGGCTCATTGAAGAAGACTGCCCGGCGCCGAAACTCGGCGAAGTGCGCGTCAAAGTTCTGGCCGCGGGCGTCTCTTTGCCGGACGTAATGGCTCGCGAGGGCATTCACCCGGAGACGCCCAAATTGCCGTTCACGCCCGGTTGGGACCTGGTCGGTGTAGTCGATACTCTCGGCGAAGGTGTATCCGCACCCGCACCGGGCCAGATCGTTGCCGCCATGCCCATCAACGGCGCATACGCGCAGTTCGTCTGCTTGCCACGGGCCGAATTGATCCCCGTGCCATCGGGACTGGACCCCGCCGAAGCCGTTAGCCTCGTGCTGAACTACATCACCGCCTACCAGATGTTGCATCGTTCCGCCAAAGTTCAACCCGGCCAGCGCGTGTTGATTCATGGCGCCGCCGGAGGCGTCGGTTCGGCGCTCATGCAGCTTGGGCGCCTCGCCGGCCTGGAGATATACGGCACGTGTTCTTCGTCCGCAGCCTCGGCCGTATCCGAACTGGGCGGCGTCCCCATCGATTACCAGCATCAGGATTTCGTGGAAGAAATTCACCGCCTCACGGGTGAGGGCGTTGACGTCGTCTTCGATAGTCTCGGCGGCAGCCACATCTGGCGCTCGCGCCAGGCCCTGCGGGCGGGCGGAAAGGTCGTGGCCTTCGGCCTTACAGGGTCGCTCCGTGGCGGACGACTGGCTTCCGGTCGCTCCGGAGGCCGCCACCGTTATCGCGCTCTCGCCATTTTCGGGTGGTACATCGCTGCAAGCGCGCTTTTGCCGGGCCGCAAACGCGTCGTTCCGTATAGCATCCAAACGCTGAAGCGATTAAAGCCCGCGATGTTCCGCGAAGATTTGCTGACCTTATTCAGTCTCCTCCAACAGAAGAAAATCAAACCGTTGGTCGCGCTACGAATTCCCCTTGCCGAGGCAAAGTACGCGCACGAGTTGCTCGGAAAGGGCGGCGTGATCGGCAAGATCGTGCTCGTTCCCAACCCTTCGTAGGCCACATCCGAAGCGGCGTAACGACGGAGTCCGACCCTTCTTCTCGCCGCGCGCGCCGTCGGACATTTTCCGCATGCGCGCCGGACTCCGCGTGGCCACTCAGCGCGCCTTGCCAAGCGTACTTGTCAGATTGGCCGACCCTTATGCGTGGCTCGCGCATCCGTGCCACATTCGCAGTATGAACGTCAAAGTCACCGAGGAAATCGTGGCTCGTGCCCGAGCCCGCGGCATTGCTGTGAAAGCGTAGGTCAAGGAACTTTTGCGGGCCGAACTGGGCGAGGAGAAACTCGAACGCCACACACGCCCGCCGAGATTCGTGCCTGGCTGGAGTCTCTGTCGCAATTCTCCGAGAAAATTCC
>JAGWRH010000395.1 GCA_028876695.1 Acidobacteriota bacterium
CGTAATTGGTGACGTCCACGACATTGTTGATGGGATTCTGCCCAATCGCTTCGAGGCGCTTGTGGAGCCAATCGGGCGAGGGCTGAATTTTTACGCCGCGCAGAATTCGCGCGGTATAGCGGCCGCAGAGATCGGAAGCTTCGATATCGACCCGGGTGGCAGCGGAGGCTTTTTCAGCGGATTCCTGGAGAGGAATGTGGAGCGGCTTCACCGGAAGCCGATAAATGGCAGCGACTTCGCGCGCGACGCCGTAATGGCCGAGGCAATCGGGACGATTGGCGGTGACTTCGGCATCGAGCACGGGGCCGGCGGGGGATTCGACGATCGAATCGATGGCGAGGCCCGAGAGAGCCAGGCGCGAGCGGAGATCGGCGGCAGGCGCGGTGACGTCCACAAATTCGCGGAGCCAGTCGTAGAGGAGCTTCATGGGCGCTCCACCGGCGTTTCGATTTCCAGAGGTGAGGCGGAAGGAGCCAACACGCGATCTGTATCGATTAGAAAATCGCAGATGACTGGCAGGGAAGGATTTAGGCGGAATTCTAATCGTTCGCTGTATCGATTAGAAGGTTCGCGGCTAATTTGGGAATCGATGGCGGCGGAAGGGCGCGCGACGGCGGCGTTTGGGTCCCAACCGCTCACTAGTTTGCGCTCGGCGATCATAAGAATCGAACTACGCTAGCGCAATTGGGTGCGAGCGCGCAACGAAAACTCAGCGAACGGCGCAGGAATGCAGCCGAGCGGTTCGACGCAGCAGCGAGCGGCATGGCCGATCGGCGGGGCGAGCGAATCGCGCGAACCCTGACGCGGGTTGTACGGCGATGCTGCCGGTGGCTTCGCTCGAGCGTATCAGTGGGCTGCTCTGGAGCGGGCGGAACTCCGGCGGCGGGCCATGGCTTTGGCCGCTTCGAGGAGGAGCGAGCGATCGCGATTGTCGAGGCGAGCGAACGCGCGGGCGAACTTGCGCAATTCCCGGCGTTCTTTGCCGTCATCGCCCCATTCGTGAACGTGAGGCGCGGGAGAGAGCGACGAGTTATTGGGCGGGGCGGCGCCGTCATAGAACAGACGATACAGCGGCACTTCGAGAGCGCGAGCGTATTTCTCCAGGGTTTCGATGGACGGGACCGTGTGGCCATTCTCGATGCGCGAGGTATAACAGCGGATGAGTCCGGCACGCTTCTGGATATCGCCCTGGCTGAGGTTCTTCGATTCGCGGAGTTCGCGGATTCTTTCTCCGATTAACATGGCCGATTTAGCGTACACCCGCGGCATATCTGGCCTCAAGAAGTTTACGGTTTGCAACAGTCCGCAATTGGATAAGAATGAGTGCGGTTCGTCACGCTCGTTATGCATCGAAAAAGGTTCGCCATCGGGTCGTCCTTTACTGCGACGGGAAACCTGAGCAGAGTTTCCGCTTTAGGTTCTCCCACTTCCGAGGCACGGAGCTGTGCTTGCTCTTGAACGACTTCTATGAAACCGTTCAGCTGTGGGATCCGAAAGAAGCTCCTGCGCCTTGGTGCAAATGCAAGTAAACCTCTTGTCTTTATCAGCCGCCATGAACGAAGAAGTCGGCTTCAGATGAGATGGCTCGCCTCACGAGCGATGGTTGCGAATATCGTTTCACTTCCCGAAAAATTCGGCCTAAAGTTCTGGGCATTCGGATCGGCACGATTCTTTCGGGGCTTTGTGCAAGCTCCCTGAAACTCGGGCGGCTACCGCGAAGGGAGGGAACATGGGGCGATCGCGGAGAGAGTTTTTGACGGCACTATCAATTCCGTTACTGGCTGGCGCCGCTGCTGGGTTTCAAACGCCAGAGCAGAAGCCCTCGGACCAATCGGCCGCGACTACGCCACCAGCGGGAGCGCCGCCGGCGTTCGGGACTTCGCCAGCGGCGGGGCCGGATGTGTCCGCGCAGACGTTCACGGAAGCGGAGAAGCTGGTGCAAGTGGAGATGACGGAAAAGGACCTGGCGGAGGCGGCGAACAACTGGCGCGTTTCGATGGCGGGGCTTTACGAGCGGCGCACGGGACCGAGAAAGGTGTCCCTCGAGGCCGAGGTCGCACCAGCAACGCGATGGAATCCGGTTCTGCCCGGGATGAAAGCGGGACCGGAGCGCGACCGGTTTGTTCGAAGCAGCGCTGCGCCTGGGGCATTGCCAGCGAACGATGAGGACATCGCCTTTGCGCCGGTGACGCAACTTTCGCGATGGGTCGAGGATCGAAAGCTGAGTTCGGAGCGGCTGACCAACATTTATCTGGAGCGATTGGAGCGGTTCGATCCGAAGCTGCGTTGCGCGATTACCCTGACGCGCGAACTTGCATTGCAGCAGGCGAAGAAAGCCGATCAAGAGATCGCCGCAGGCAAGTATCGCGGGCCGCTGCACGGAATTCCCTGGGGCGGAAAAGATCTACTCGACACGGCTGGAATTCGGACGACATACGGCGCCGAGCCTTTTCGCGATCGCGTTCCGACAAAAAATGCGGTGGTGGTGCAGCGGCTGCACGATGCCGGCGCGGTGCTGGTAGCAAAGCTGAGCTTGGGCGCGCTGGCGCTGAACGATGTGTGGTTCGGCGGACAGACCATGAATCCGTGGGTTCTGGAGGAAGGATCGTCGGGTTCGAGCGCGGGCCCCGGAGCCGCGACGGCGGCGGGACTGGTGGGATTTTCGATCGGGAGCGAAACGGACGGCAGCATCGTGAGCCCGAGCATGCGCTGCGGAATCACGGGATTGCGGCCGACGTACGGGCGCGTGCCGCGCACCGGGGCGATGACGCTCTGCTGGACGCTGGACAAGCTGGGGCCGATGACGCGCCGAGTGGAAGACGCGATGCTGGTGCTGCGCGCGATCTCCGGAGCCGATGCGGGAGATCTGGAGAGCGTGGCGAGCAAGCTCGATTTTGATGGGAACGCGAGCGTGAAAGGGCTGCGAGTGGGATATTTTCCGGCGTGGATGAAGGACAAGCAGGCGACGGACGTGGACCGGGCGGCGCTGGAAACCGCGAAGAAAGCGGGCATGGTTCCGGTGGAGGCGTCGATTCCGGATTGGCCGTACGATTCGCTCGATTTGATATTGTTCGCAGAAGCCGCGGCGGCGCATGAAGAGATCACGCTCAATCACGCGGTGGACGAAATGAGGATGCAGGTTCCGGACGCGTGGCCGAATACGTTCCGGCAGTCGCGGTTTCTTTCGGCGGTGGATTTCGTCCAGACGGACCGGTTTCGCCGGAAGGTGGCGCAGGAGATGCAGCGCGTAATGGCGGAAGTGGATTTGCTGCTGGTGCCGTCGTTGCGCGATGAAATGCTGACGATCACGAATTTTACGGGGCATCCGTCGCTGACGCTGCGCGCGGGATTCGTGGAAATTTCAGAGGCGCGGAGCGACTGGGCGCCCGATCCGAAGCACCCGCTGCCGAAGTTTTCGCCGCCGCGGCGAGTGCCTTACGGAGTGACGCTGATCGGACGGCTATTCGATGAAGGCACGATCGGGCGCGCGGGTCTAGCGCTGGAGCGAAGTTTTAATGTAGCGGACGAACGGCCGCCGGGATTCTGATTCAGCCAATCCTCCGCTGGGACTTCAGCGGCTGAAGCCGCTTTGATTGGGCGAACGCCCCACGTCGTGGCTGAAGCCACGACCCACTCAGCCTCTCTCGAACGTACATCGGCGCTTATCAAAGCGCAGGGGCGCAACGTCCCATCGCGTAGCTCAGCCCAAGGCAACTGGAGAGCGTGCTACGACTGGATCCAGCGGGTGGAGCGGGGATAAACGCGGCGGGCATTGCCCGCGAAGATCCGCGCTTTATCGGCGGCGCCGAGCTTCGAATCATCCACATAGCGGCGCGTGTTGTCGTAATGATCGTGCGTCTCGTCGTTGACGATGCCGGGGAACGCGCCATCGCATTCCGAGCCGAAGACGATGTTGTCGAGCGGCACGGCATCGAAGAGCATCCGCATATTCAGGTGGTTGTACACGCAGGTATCGACGAAAACATAGCCATTGCCGAGGAGCTCGTCCGGACTGGACCAGTTGTTGTACTTGGCGATGGCGCGCCAGCGGCCAATCTGGCAGGGGAGCGCGCCGCCGGCGTGAGGGATGAGGAAGCGCAGACGCGGGAAATCCTTGAACAGATCTTTTGCCATCATGAGCTGGACGAAGCCAGTGATGTCCGCGACCAGATACTGGACGGCGGTGTGCGGGAAATTTTTGTTGACGGACTCGCTGCCATGGAGCACGAGCGGCACATCGAGCGCCTGCGCCGCTTCGAAGACGGGATAGTTGTGCTTGCCCGTGAACGGCTGATTCTGCCAGCGGCCGCCGGTGCCGTCGGGATCGAAATTGAACGCCACGAAACCTTCGTTGGTCCAGCGCTCGATCTGTTTTGCCACCTGCGCGGATGGGCACGAGGGATGCTGGCCGAGCATGCCGACGGGCACGAAACGTCCGGGGGTGAGTTGGCAGGCGCGCGAAATAAGGCCGTTATTGAGATCGGCCCAGGCGGCGTTCTGCTCGACGGTGCCTTCGTGCGTGGCCATGGCTTTGGCGCGGGGAGAAGCGAATGCGACGTCGATGCCGCGCGTTTCCATCAGGCTGACGACCTGTTCAAGGCTCTTTTTAACCTCAGCATCCGAGATACTGGGGGGCGCGCCGGGATCTTTCCCGGAAAGCTGCGCTTGGCGAAAGCCCTCGACCTCCGGGTGCTTGGCGAGGCGGACAAAGTGCTGGTGAGTGTCGATGATCATGCGCGTAGCTGGTTACAACCTCCCTCGGCGGATTCGTTGTGGCGACAGGAGATACTACACCAACCGCGCCAGGCGAAGGCGAGTGGATGCGAGCGGCGAAGCGGGTGGGGCGCGATGCATAGATTGAGCGGCGTTACCGATGCCGCGACGTTCGTCCGCGGAACGGCAGCGCTTCAGGAATTCGTTGAATCGGCAAGTCCGCCGTGCTAACGTCCCGGCCAGGGACGGAGCACCTGCAACGCGAGAACGTTTTGGGGACCCCGGGGAGCAGAGCCCCCGAACTGCAGGGAGCGTTTTTAGGACCCCGGTGGCTGTGCGCCCTGGACGGATGGGAGGGTAGCATGTTCGAAACACCGCAGGAGCAGGTACCAGACAATAAAGTAGGAGTATGGATCGGCGTGGCGATCGTGGTGGTCATTGCGATCGCCTTTTTTGTTTATGTGAGCCGCAAGCCGGGCAGCGCAACGAGCCCAGTGTCAACCGCGTCGATGGGCAGCGCGGCGACGAACGGAGCGGTGCCGGGCGCCGACGCGGGGAAGGACTTGCGCGTGGTGAGCGTGACGATGCAGAAAGATTACACCGGGACCACGGCACAATGGCTGGTGGACATCAAGAACGACTCGCGGACGTACACGTACAGCAACATCGGGTACGAGACCACGTACATCGGCGCGGCCGGAAACGTGCTACTGGTGAATCACGGCAAAATCAATTTGTCACTGGGACCCGGCGAGGATCAGAACACGCAGTTTCGAGATGCGCTGTATCCGGATGGGACGTCGATTTACCGGATCAAGCTGACGGGCGCGAGCGCGTCGCAGTAAAGCTCGAATTCCGGCGCGAATGAAGCGCGCGGTGAGGGCCAGGGCCGCCTGGGACGGCAAACGCTCGCGGCGCTACTGGCTTGCGGCGGACGCGGGCGCGGCGGGCTTGAGCACGAGCAGAACGATGCGCCCGTCGGAATGAAAACCGCCGCCAGTGGCTGTTTTCGCCTGCGTGAGCGGATTTCGCGGCGTGACGTGATCGCGAGCGATCACCAGGCCGGTGCCGGATAGCGTGTCGTTGACGTATTCGCGTTCGCCGTCGATCGCCGGATCGATTTTGTGGGTGACGCTGCCGTTGCGCTGGTCGCGTTCGAAGCCGATATCGTGCGTCGCGGCCACACACCAGAGCGGCCTACCGCCGATTGCGTAAGGGGACTTCCAAACGCGCAGATGATTGCGGGACATTACGACTCGCACCGGCTCGGCGTGCGCGAAGCCATAATCCTGGGGACGATTAAAGAGATACAGCGTGCTCATCGGCATCGTTAGGTAGTCTTTCTTTTCGAGCGAATTCAGCAAGCCGATCACCACGGTATCCTGCACGGTACGGTCCACCTGCACCCAGCCCGCCGCCGTGAATACCTGGACCAGTTCATTCTGCGAGCCCACGAGCAACACGTTGACCATGTCACCGGGGTTGCCCTGCGGATCGGAAACGCGGCGCGGAATTTTGGCGAGCAGGTCCAGCGTGATGCCGGCGACGGATGCGTCGGCTGGCCCGCCTGCCACCGCGGCAGCGACTTCGCTTGATCCGGGATTGAGCACTTCGACGGTGACGTGAAAATCGCCCTGCGCGCCGGCTGCGTCGCCATTGCTCTGATTGATGCCCAGAAACAAGCGGCCCGCGACAGGCGCCTGATACTGTTTGTCCGCGCCGATCAAGAACGCCTGCGCCGCGTCACCCGAGCCGAGCCGGCCGATGAGCGCGCCATGGCCCGCGTCGGAAACGGCGTACTGATGGATCAAATCGCGCCACCCGCGGGCGAGGCCGTCTGGCCCGAAGGTACGTGCCTGAGATTTGGCGGGATCGGGAGCGGGGTAGGTGATCGAGCCGGTCGCGGCGATGTGCAATATCTCTCCGGCGCGGAGATCGATGCCGGTGTCCACCCATTGCTTCGCCGCCGCGACATCGAACTGAAAGGATTTGCCCTCTGCCGAGGCAGAGGGCCCGGGCTGCGGCGCGGGATTTTGCGCGGTTGACGTCGCGGTGGTCTGGCCATCCGGCAGGGCGGTCGGATGAGCAGCTGAAGTTTTGGCGGCGAGCAACGCCGCGGCAAACAAGACCGCCGCGAAGGCAAGAACCTGCACCGAAGATTTGTGAGGCAATAACGCGAAGGTGTTCATGGCGCAACCACCACCGATAGCGACGATACTATTGAAATGATAGCTGCCTGGCACGTGTGAGTGCAATCGGCGGATACGGGGGGCTTCGAGCGGACACGAGCGGTATGGAGTTGTGGGCCGGGAATTTAGTTGGTAGTACAATCGCGGCCATTTGACGGGGTTCTCCGACTCGCTAAGTGCCCCGGAGGTCGCTCCCGATGGAAATCCTGTGGCCCGCGCTGGGCGTGGTCGTGACGGTGTTGTTCGTGATCTTTATTTTGACCCGCCACTGGCAGCAGATGTTGCGACAACAATCGCGCGCCATCCGGCAGCTCTCGCGACGCGTGCAGGATCTCGAGGACATGGCCAATCCCGAGTTGCGCCGCCGGCTGGGAGAGGCCGCGCCCGTGCCGCTCGAGCAGGTGATTACGTTTTCCATGCGGCTAGGCGAACGGTTTTGGCGCGACGCCGTGCGCGTGACGGAAGACGATCGCAAATACATCCATGAGTTCGGCAGTTTCCTGGCGTCGGTGAAAATGGAACGCTGGCGGAGCCACACCGTAGCGACTGTTTCCGAAATCCTTCCGGCGCGAAAATCGGCCGGGTTGCAGACGCGCGCGCTCGATTATTATCCGGACGCATCGGGCGGCGATGAGGCACTGACCCTGTGGGAGCTGGCGCTCGGGCGCCCCGCGGCCGCGGGCTTGCGCCCGAGATCGCTCGTATTGCTGCTGCGAGCCGATGCGCTGGAGTTGCGCGCGTTGGACGCGTCCGGCGATGTGGCGTTCAACGGCAGCGACAACGAATATGCGAAGAGCAACGGCGGCGCGAACGGAAACAACGACGCATCCAGCGCCGGGCATCCGGCGGCGCTGCTCTATTTACCTCTCGATCCGAGGCAACTGGAAGAATTTCGCGACGACGATGTGGAATCGGACGGCGATGAAGATCAATCCGAGAACGGCCGCCGCAACGGAACGGCGCCGCAGCTCAACAGCGCCAGCTACTGGCACGCATTTTATGCTGGCTCGCAAGACGCGTTAGGAATTGAGTGGGAGCTGCGCGTGCGCGATCTTGGGAAAAAAGCGGAATGGGAGCGGTGGCACGTCTGGGATTCGAACGCAGTTTCCATCGGCGGCGAATAAATCTTCCGGTTTTCGGTTCAGCGAGCGCGGGGACGCACAGGCAACCCCGCCCATGCATTCAGCAGGCCGAGCATCTCGCGCGCGACGGAAAATGCGTCCCGCGTGTCGCGCCACCAGTGGCCGGCATCGTAGGGATCCTGGTAAGCGGCGCGGACGATGGCGTGTAAATTCCACGGGGCCAGTTTGCGCCAAAGCAGGCGCACGCGACGCGTGTGCGGAGGGGAGGTGACGACAATCGCCGTGTCGATGCCGTCGCGGGGCATCCGGCGCGCGATCTCTTCAACTTCCTGTTCGGTATCAACGATGGTGCCCGGCAGGATGGCAATATCCGCTTCCGGCACACCTTCGTGAATCAGCACGTCGCGGCTGTAATCCTCCTCGCCCTTGTAACGGATGCCCATGTCGGCTAATTCCCGCGACGGACTACCGGGAACGGTGATCCAAACCTCGTGCGCGTATCCCATGCGAAAAATTCGCGCAGCTTCTTCCGCGCGCCAGGGCACGCCGCCACTGAGGACAACGATCACGCCGGAGGGACGAAGCGCATCGTTGCACACCAGCCAGCGTCCCGCGCCGCGAACAGCGACGATCGCCAACGCGACGGCAAGCGCGAGAACCGACGGTAAGACGACGGCGCGGAAAATTCGCCGGCGCGTCATCGGACGAAGATTCGCGCGGGGCGGCGCGGAGCCCGAAGATTCATTCGCCGGGACGGGCGGCAGCGCGACGGCCCATAAGCAGCCCGCGCAGGCCGAGCAGCGCAAGCCGCGGCTGACGCAAGCACACGCGCCAGAGCAGTTTCCAGGCCTCATCGCGGGAGTATTCCGCGAGCGATCGCTTGGCGCGATCGTTGAGCAGATCGACGAGCCGGCTGTAGTCCGCCTGCTCGAAACGGTGCAGCGAACGCCGCAGCAGAAGATGCAGATCGAGTTCACGCCGCAAGCGGTGCAGCTCGGCGCTTCTTCCGCCGTTCAAGATCAACCGCGCGACGCCGAGCGCGCCGCGAAATCCGGTGACGGTGCCGCCGACTGTTGTGACTTTCACTTGCGCCGCCGCGTCACCCACCAAGTAAATCGAACCTTGCCCGAGCCGCTTGCGAATCGGGACCCAATTCGAATAGACGGGCACACGCGCACCTTGAAACGCGATTGGCTCGAAGCCGCGCTTCTCCATAAACTCTTCCAGCCGCCGCCGCGCTTCGGGCCCACTTTCGCCGATCAGACCGAGCGCTCCGCGTTCGGGGGATTCGGGAATCAGCCAGTAGAAATAAGGCGTGTCCCGCGGGATGAACCAGACGCGCACGGTATCGGGCGCCATACCCTTCGGCAGCGGTACGATCGCTTGAATGAGCGGCGCGGTATCGAGCGGCGCCCAGCCGGCCGAGCGGGCCACGCGGCTGGCCGCGCCATCGCTTCCAATCACCGCGTCGGCGCGGACTTCCTCGCGCGCTCCGTCTCCGCTGCGCTCGAATTCCAGCGCCAGGCCGCGCCCGTCTGCGCGCAGAGCCTGAAACCGTTTGCCCAGCTCGATTTTCGCGCCGGCGTGCCGCGCGGATTCAGCGAGCATTTGGATCAGCGCGCGCCGCTCGACAATCAGGTCGGGATTTTTCAGCGAAACGGCAGCGCTGCGGCCGTCGGTGAACAGCTCGAAGCGGCGAATTTCGTTCACAATGCTGCGTTCGACGGCGGCGCCGAGCAGGTCGCGCATGCGGTGCGTGACGATCAAGGTTCTCGCAGCGGGTTCGAGCGTATCCAAGCTTTCCAGGACTCGGACCGAAGCACCGCCTTGCGCCAATAATCCCGCCGCGTACAGGCCCGCAGCCGAGCCGCCGACGACCGCGATTTCGCGCGGAATCTTGCGCGGCGGCGGGACAGCCGAATCCTTCGTTTCAATGTCTTGTGCGTACTTCATTTAGTTAGAGAAGTCGCCGTTCACGTGTGAATCGCGGCACCGGACCTACACTTGCGCGGCGCACGCCGGGAAACACTGCGAATCAGGAGTCCTGCTGGATTGCGCCTACATTCCCGTTGCGGAGACTTGCCGCTGGGTGGCAGTACCGAGCCGCACCGTTCGCGTGCCCGCCAGTATAGCTTAGGGGCATGCGCGCGCCAAACTGGAGCGGGGCATCGCCGGGGGGAGGACATTTCTTCTCCTGCGCGCATGGCGATGGAACTCCCGGGGGCTGGTTGCCAAGGGCATCCAGGTATTACAATGTCATGCGTGCCGCGGAACGCCGAAGGAGGGCCGAGATGGCGAAGTTCGTAATCGCACCGCATATGCGTCTTCATGAGTGGGTCGCGGAAGAGAAGGGTTATTTCAAGGCCGAAGGACTCGACTACGAGTTTCACGAAGCGCTGTCGTCGGCGGAAGGCAAGAATCACAATCTGGGAGATAAAGTAGGCGCTTATCAGACATTCGAGAAGGGCCGCGGCTCGGATATTGGCTGCGCCTGCCATTGGACGGTGAATGTGTCCGCGTCGGCCGGGCACGGGAAACTTTACGCCGATGCGTACTCGGTTTCTCCCGCGGGGATTTTCGTTCCGCCGGAATCGGGAATTCGCAATCCGGAGCAGCTTGCCGGAGTGCCAGTCTCGGTCGGATATCAATCGGGCAGCCACTACTCGACGATCCAGTCGCTCGAGCAGTACATGAGCCGCGACCAGATCAAGCTATCGTTCGCCGATGGCATGCTCTTCAGCCGCATGGAGTTGCTCATCGACCGCAAAGTGCCGGCCGCTTCGCTCTTCAGCGGGCCGTATTATTTTGCCGAACAGTTGGGGTTCCGGAAGGTGATCGACACGACATTCATGATGGCCACGCTGATCCAGCGCGATCCCGACATGGAGGACGTGAAAAAATATTTCCACGCATTGCGCAAAGCGCAGCGCGATATCGACCTGCGCCCGGACCTCTACACGCATTATTACCAGAAAGAATTTCCGTTGCGCTTCCACAACATGATGGACACTCGCCGCTGGGGGCCGGGCGAGCGGATCGTGTTCGAGCCGTACACGAAGGAAGTCTTCGAAGAGTCGTTTCATTGGATTGCCGAGCACGGTATTTTCCCCGAAGGCACCATGGGAGCGGGGAAATACGAAGACGCCTGCGTTTCGCTCGCATCGAAATAGACTCCGGACGAGTGGTTCATTACCCACCCGACGGGGTTAACCTGCCTAGCGTCTATTTGGCGGAGCGGTGTTCTCTTTGGCTTGCGCGCCGCATCCAAGAGTGGATGCAGCCGCGCTGGCCGGTGAACACGGGATCGCCTCCGCAGCCAATGCGCCTCGCGCGGAATCTAACTGCATCCAAAAGGATCGCAATGTCGCCACGGACAGGATCGGCTGGTGCATTACTGGCGCTGCTTCTGCTTAGCGGAACGGCGCGTGCGCAAACTGCCGCGGGCCCGCCTGGGGCCCCGGCGGAGCCGCCCGCGACAGCGCCAGCAAGAAACTCTGGCGCGTCCAGCGCCGCATCGCACAACGGAACTGACGCGCCCGCGCAGTCGCAAAGCGATTCCGCTGGCAAGCCGGACGATCAATCCAAGCAAACAAAAAAGGACGAACGGCTGCCGCCCGCTCCGAATGCCGACACCGGATCAGACCTTCATCAATCGAACCGCATGATGTGGGTGGTCCCGAACTTCGCAGCGGTAAGCCCGGGAGTGAAGTTTCAGCCGATGAGCCCGAGGGATAAGTTCTGGGTGGCGACGGAAGACAGTTTTGATTATTCGTCCTTTGTGTGGACGGGAGTGCTGGCGGCGCAGAGCTACGCGCTCGATCAGTATCCCGAGCTCGGCACGGGGCGCGCGGCATACGGGCGCTACTACTGGCGCGGCCTGCTCGACGGGATCTCCAATTCGTATTTTAGCGAAGCGATTGTGCCGGTGCTGACGCATGAGGATCCCCGCTACTTCACTTTGGGGCGCGGAGGGTTTTTCCGGCGGATGGAATACGCGCTGACGCGGACGGTGATCACGTATTCGGATTCGGGAAAGAACACGTTCAACATCTCGGAGGTGGGCGGCGATTTGGCGTCGTCCGCTTTATCCACCGCGTATTACCCGCCCGAAGAACGCGGCATGGTGAAGATTTCCGAAGGGTGGGGAACGGAAATGGAATCGGCCGCGCTGAACAATATAGCCAAGGAATTCTGGCCGGACATTCGCAAGCATCTGTTTCGCAGACCCTGACCGCTTTTCCCGCCGCGGGCGCCGAAAATCGCGGCAGGCGGAAGTGCACGCCGCGCCGCCTATTTTGGTGTGATAAAATCGCGCGAAATGCCCACGAAACCTGAAATAGAGCGCGAGCGCTTGGACGCGGATGTGTTGATCGTGGGCGCGGGCCCGGGAGGCCTGGCCTGCGCGCTTCATCTGGCGAACTTGATCGAGCAACACACGCAGGCGAAAAAATCCCCCGTGCTTTCCACCGAAAATATCTATGTGCTGGAGAAAGGGCGCGAGATCGGCGCGCACCAGCTGTCCGGGGCGATTCTGGACCCGCGCGCGATCCGCGAACTCGTGCCGGATTTCGAGAAGACCGCGCCGCTCGATACGCCGGTTACGGGCGACGCGGCGTATTACTTCACCGCGCATGGGTGGCACAAGCTGCCGGTGACGCCGCCGCCGCTGCGCAATCACGGCAATTACGTGGTTTCGCTGAGCAAGCTGGTGAAGTGGCTTGGCGGCCTGGTGGAACAGAAGGGCATCAACGTGTTCACGCAATTCGCCGGGCAGGAATTGCTCTTCGAGAAAAACGGCATTGGCGGCGTGATCACCGGCGATAAAGGCGTCGACAAGCACGGCCGGCCGAAACCGAACTTCACTCCCGGCTATGAACTGCGGTCGAAAATCACCGTGCTTGCGGAAGGTCCGCGCGGATCGCTCACGAAACAGCTCGTGGAGCGGCTGAAGCTCGACGGGCGCAATCCGCAAATCTATGGCCTTGGAATCAAGGAGCTTTGGGAAGTTCCGCCGGGGCGCATCGACACCGGTTACGTGGCGCACACGCTTGGCTGGCCACTTTCTACCGATCTCTACGGCGGCGGGTGGATTTACGGCATGCGAGACAACCGCGTGTCGCTGGGGCTGGTCGTCGCGCTGGAATATCGCGATTCGCTGTTCGATCCGCACGAAGCCTTCCAGAAATTCAAGACGCATCCGTTCGTGCGGCGAATTCTGGAGGGCGGCAAGCTGATTCGCTACGGCGCGAAAAGCTTGCCGTACGGCGGGTGGTATTCGGCGCCGCGGAATTTTGTCGATGGCGGGTTGATCATTGGAGATTCGGCGAGCCTTCTCAACTCACAGCGGCTCAAAGGCATTCACACCGCGATCAAGAGCGGGATGCTCGCGGCGGAGACCATTTACGAGGCGCTTTGCGCGGGAGATACGTCCGCCAGCAAGCTTTCCGCGTACGCAGCGAAAATCGACCAAAGCTGGCTGCGACAAGAGCTGTGGATGGTGCGCAACTTCCATCAAGGATTTCACGGCGGCCTGTGGAAGGGATTGATGCACGCCGGATTTCAGTTTTTCACCGGCGGGCGCGGCCTGATCGATCCGATGCTCAGCGAGCCGGGACACACGCAGTATCGCAAGCTGAATCGCGATCGGACGCTCGTGGATCAATCCACGCGATTCAAAGGCGACGGCAAGCTTACGTTCGACCGGCTGACGGACGTATATCACTCCGGCACCCGGCATGAAGAGGACCAGCCATGCCATCTCGTGATCACGGAGCCGAGCATCTGCGGCGATCGCTGCGTGCGCGAGTACGGCAACCCGTGCCAGTATTTTTGCCCCGCGGCAGTGTACGAGATGACGATGGAACAGGGCGAGCCGAAGCTGAAGATCAACGCGGCGAATTGCGTTCATTGTAAGACGTGCGACATCGCCGATCCTTATCAAGTGATCAACTGGATCCCGCCGGAAGGCGGTGGCGGTCCGAATTACGAGGGAATGTAAAGCAGCACGCGCGTCAGCTCCGCGCGATCAATCCGCACGCCCGGCCGCTTCCACTTTGCCAAAGAACAGCGCCTTGAGCGCAGCCCAGAATCCGCGCGATTTTCTTGCCGTGCGCGCGCCCGCCCTATTTGAAGCTGCGGTCTTTGCCTGCTCCTCGCCCAGCGCGTGGCGCATTGCGTCGGCGAAGTCCGGCGCTTCCACTTGACCGGCAAAATCCCAATCGTGAGATTCGCTCGCGTTTTTTACGAGCAACATCGTTTGCACCTGCTCGCGATCAGGAGGCGGCGCCGATGCCATGAACGCGAGTGCGGGTGTAATTTCGCCTCGGATCGGCTCGCCGATCGCCGGCGCTTCACCGGCCGATTGTTCAGAAGGCTGGGCAACGGGGCGTTCGTCATCCGGATTTACCGGGATAACGATTCGCGCGGCGGCCGGCACCGGCGGTTCCGGCGCAGCGGGTTCCGCGGCCGGCTGTGGAGGGGGCGCAGGCGCTGGCGCTCGCCGGATTTGCGGCGTCGCGGCAGGCTGCGGCGCCGCCCGCGCGAGTTCCGGCAGCATCGAAGGTGCGCGCGACGGCGTGAGCTGTTCCATCGGGGCGCATCCGCAGCTTCCGGGCTTGCTGGCGAGGGGCACCAGCGTTCCCCCGGTCAGAGAAAATTCGCCCGCTTGTGGAACGATCAGCTTTTCGCCCGTGAACTGATGCTCCAGCTGAATCGCGCCGCTGGTGGCCAGCACGCAGAGCGAATCGTTTGTATCCAGCCCCACGGTAAGGTCGCGCGATCCGCCATTGATGTCGATCGGCGTGGCGATCATCGTCGGCGAGAAAATCTTCAGCGAAATATGCGGGGGAAGCTCCACGCGCAATCGCCCGAAATTCAGTGCCACGGTGACGTCGTTCCCCGAGGCGAGCATGGTGAATTTCGCGGGTCCGCAGATATCCAGTTCGCCTCCGCCGTCGAGGGTCAAGCGGGCTTTTCCGGAATGCACCGTCACCACGCTGCCGTTTGAAACGTAAATACTCGCCGGCGAATCGGCGGTGGCCATGCTCGCGGGCATGCCGCTATCGACGGTCACGTCCGCGCCCTCGATGCGCCCAATCGGCTGCGTGGGCAAATTCTGCGCGCGGGCGGTGCTGGAAATCGCGGCGAGCAGCGCAAGACCGAGAACTAGAGCGCAGAGCCAGCGCGCGAGGGTGGCTCCCTTGTTGCGATCACGCCGGATCCGAAAATCAATTTGCATCGAGACCGCTATACTATACCGCAGTGGATACCGCTCCGAAATTCAGCTCTCCGCCGACTACCGGCGCAGGAGAAGCGACGCGCGTCTCTGCTTCGGGCGTGGCCATGCCCAAAATGTCGCGCTGGCGCCGGATGCAGGTGCCGATTGTCGCCGGCGTCGCGTACTGGCTGCTGCGCGCGATCGGGCCCACGCTACGCGTTGAAATCGTCGGTGTGCACAATGCCGCGCAATTCCGCGACCGGGGCGAGCCCGCCATCGGCGCATTCTGGCACCGCTGCATCTTTCCCGCGGTGTGGATTTGGAAAAAACGCGGCATCGTGGCGCTCAACACCGTCAATTTCGACGGTCAATGGACGCGCCGCGTGATCGAGCGGCTGGGCTTTCGCACCGTTCAGGGCAGCTCGACGCGAGGTGCTATTGAGGGCCTCTCCGCGCTCGCAAAGGAGATTGAAGCCGGCCGCCACGTGGCGCTCACCATCGACGGGCCCCGCGGGCCGCGCTTCGTGGCCAAACCCGGAGCGGTGATCCTCGCGCGCCGCACCGGCCAGCCGATCTCCGTGTTTCACATCAGCGTGAAGCGGGGGCACACGTTCAAAAAATCCTGGGACCAGTTCCGGCTGCCGTATCCCTTTTCGCGCGTGGTGATGTTCGTGGCGCCGCCGATCCGCGTTCCCGCCGACGCGGATGGCGAGACGGTGAAAGCAAAGCAGGGGGAAGTGCAATCGGCGCTCGAACGCGTGCGCGACATCGCGGAAACGTGGTTCGAAAATAGCGAGGAACAACGGGACGCGATTCGAGAGGAGTGGCGCGAGCACACCGCAGGCAGGTCTTATCCGGCAAGCTCGCCAGCGAGAAACGGTCCTCGCGATTCCAGCGCGACCGGATAGAGGTAAGTAGGGAGCGCGGCCAGCGCTATTGTTCACCGAGCTTGACGCGCACATCCATTCGCTTGCCGTCGCGCACGATCGTGAGCGTCACGAGATCGCCGGGCTGGGCGCGATTCAGCAGAAGCGTCAAATCGCCGGGGTCGGCGAGCGGCTTACCGTCGATGGCGATTAGAATATCGCCGCCAACGCGCAATTGCTGAAGCCCGGCGAGCACAACTCGATTCCCGCCCCGAATCCCAGCCTGTGCGGCAGGGCCCCCGCGCAGCACGTCCTCGATCATAATGCCCTGATTCACGGAGAGATTCAGCGCTTGCGCGAGTCCCGGCCAGAGCGCGCGCCCCGAAACGCCCAGGGTGGCGTGGACCACGCGACCGTTGGTAATCAACTGCTCCGCTACGCGTTTCGCCGTGTTGATGGGAATTGCGAAGCCGATTCCAGCGGTCGTGCCGCTGGGCGAAAAAATCGCGCTGTTGATGCCGATCACTTGTCCGTGCGTGTTGAGCAGCGGTCCGCCGGAATTGCCGCGATTGATGGCTGCGTCGGTTTGGATGGCTTGGTCGACGAAGGTGTTTTCATCGGTTTGGACGGTGCGTCCAAGCGAGCTGATCACGCCGGTAGTGAGCGTGCTCTGAAACCCGAAGGGGTTGCCGATGGCCAGCACGCGCTGCCCGACCACCAGATCGCGCGAATCGCCGAGCGGCAGCGGCACGAGATTGCGCCCGCGCGCGCTAATTTGCATCAATGCGATATCGTTGCGCGAATCCGCGCCGATCAGTTTGGCGATGTAACGCGATTGATCGCCGAGCGTCACCTGGATCGTCTGCGCACCGGCGACCACGTGGTAGTTGGTGAGGATATGGCCTTCGGTGTCGATCAAGAATCCCGATCCGGCGCCTTCCACGGGCACAGGATTCAAGAAGAAATCGTACTGCACCATGCGCGTGACAATATTGGCCACGGCCGGCGAGGCTTGCTTGTAGATCCGGACGTTTTCCGCCTCAATGGAATCGAGCCCCGTGGGCGCGGCGTTTTCCGCCGCGGCGGGCTCGGGTGGCGGCGGAGGCGAAAGTGCGCCGACCGAAGGCGGCGTACGCTGCCCGTAACGCGACCCGGCCCAATATGCACCGAACCCGATGATCACGCCAATCACCAGCAAACGAATGGCGCGCGCGCGACCTGCTGCCACTGCCGTTTCCTCCTAGCTTTGCTTCAATTTGGCGAGCATGCGATCGACTTGCCGCTCCGTTTCCTCGATCGAGCCCGAGCAATCGATCACTTCATCCGCCAATTTGCGTTTTTCATCGAGCGGCATTTGCGCCGCGATGCGCAAGCGCGCGTCCTCCGCGGACATTCCCCGCTCGAGCAGGCGCTGCAACTGCTGCTCAGGCCTGCACCAGCAGACCACGATCCGGTCGAGGCTACTGCGCGCTCCCGACTCCAGAATCAGCGCGGCGTCCTCGAAAGCCAATGCCGGGCCGCCCGGATAATTGAGCGCGGCGAACCAGTCCGAGGCCACTTGGCGGACGCGCGGATGAATGATTTGATTTAGCTTGGCGCGTTTCGTGGCATCGGTGAAGACGATGGCCGCGAACTTCTTGCGATCTACCGCTCCCGATCGCCCCCCACGCGGGCCACCGGGCAAAAGAATCTCCTCGCCGAACTGCGCCACCACTTCTTTGTACGCGTCCTGGCCAGGCTCCAAAAATTCGCGCGCCAGAGCATCGGCATCGAGCACGGGATAATCGCGGTCGCGCAGCATCGACGCCACCGTCGATTTTCCGCTGGCGATCCCGCCGGTGAGACCGACTCGCAGCATCAGCCGCGCGCGGGGGCCGCCGCCGGAGCGCGCAAGCCGCGGCGCATTCGCGCGGCCTTCACGGTGTTGCTCATCAGCATGGCGATGGTCAGGGGCCCCACGCCTCCGGGCACGGGAGTGTAGGCGCCAGCCACTTCCACCACTTCCGGATGCACGTCGCCCGCGAGCACCGAGCCTTTGTTGCGAAACGCTTGGAGCTTTTCGGGAAATTTGGCGAAGATGCGCTCCGCCTGCTTCGCGTCCTTCACCACGATCTGTCCAACGTCGATCACCGTGGCGCCCGGCCGCACAAAATCCGGCGTGACCATCGCGGCTTTGCCGATGGCCGCCACGATAATATCGGCGCGTCGCGCAATGCCCGGCAGGTCCTTGCTCTTCGAGTGACAAATCGTCACGGTCGCGTTGGCGTGCAGCAGTAGCAGCGCCATCGGTTTGCCGACGATGTCGCTGCGCCCGATCACCACGGCGTTGGCGCCCTCCATCGGAATATTGCTGCGCCGCAAAATTTCCATCACTCCGGCCGGAGTGCACGCCACCAGAGCCGGGCGGTTGGCCACCAGATTCCCCACGTTCACCGGGTGAAATCCGTCCACGTCCTTTGCCGGAACGACCGCGTCCAAAATTTTCTTCGAATCGATCTGCTTCGGCAGGGGCATTTGCACCAGAATACCGTCCACATCGTCGCGGTCATTGAGCTCATTCACGATTGTGAGCAGTTCGTCGGTGGTGGTCGAGGCGGGCGGCGTGATATGGAAACTCGCCAGGCCCAACTTTTCGCACGCCGCGATCTTGCTGTTCACGTAAAGCTTGGACGCCGGATCGTCGCCCACGCGCACGGCCGCAAGCCCCGGGCGAACCCCCGCCGATGCCAGCGACGCGATTTCCCCCGCCAGCTCGACGTAAATCCGATCCCGGATGGCGTTGCCGTTCAGTATGCGAGCGCTCAAATCAGAAACTCCTTGGAAAAATCAATCAGTTTTTGAACGCCCGATCATATCACAGCGATTTGCAGGGCCGTTCCCAGGGCACAGGGCCGGAGCTCGATTGTTGTGCTGCGCCGCGTTTCGCTGGTAGGTTCCTTCCTAACAGGCGAGCGACGTCCGACGCAGAGGAGGAATCGGTGAGGAAAATCAAAAAATTTGAGCCGCTTTCGGTAATGCGCATCTCCGCCATTGCTTACGGCGCGATGGGCGTGCTGGAAGGCGCGTTTATCAGCGTCATTTTCCTGCTGGCCCCGATGGCGAACCCGCAGCCTCAGATGCCTAGAATTTTCGGGCTGCTTTTCGGGAGCCTCTCAATCATCTTCTTTCCCATTCTGTTTGCGATTATCGGCGCAATCACCGGCGGACTCGGCGCTGTGATCTACAACGTTTCGGCTCGCTACGTCGGCGGCATCGCCGTGGAAGTCGAGTAGGAACCGAACGCATTCGTGCACCGCATGAAGCCCAATCCGCTGCCGCGGCGCGCATTCGCGAATCGCGCCACACGGCGTACACCGTTACCTATAATCATCGGCGGCCGACACTTTCATTGAGCGTTCCGATAGCGCCGTTTATATTGAGGGCAGGTTCGCGCGAGCCGCCCTGGCGGCCGATTCCCGAAGGAGCGAAACCGGGAGATATGGCACAACCCTTGGCCAATGATCCATCATTCTCCTCCGGCCGGCGCCGGAGCAGGCGTTTTTCCTTCATCTCCGCCGTAGAAGCAACATGGCAGGAGGCCAACGGCAAAGTCTTCCGCGAAACCGGCAGGGCCAAAGAAGTGAATGCGCAGGGCGGTTTGCTGGAGCTGAAAACCTACCCGGCTGTCGGCAGCCAAATCGAACTTACGAATCTTCTGTCTCACGAGACTTGCCACGCGCGCGTCGTCGGCGCCCGGCGCGACCCGGACGGGCACTTGATAGGAGTTGCCGTCGAGCTGCTGGCGCCGAGCGAGACTTTCTGGGGCGTAAGCTTTCAGCTGAAACGAACCTGCGCGGATCTGGTCCGATTGGAATACCAGATGCGTTCCGGCCCGATCGATGCGCGCGTACTGCGCGAATTTCGAGACGCCGTCGATAACGTGCGCAAGACGGCCTGGGCCGTTCAGGAATGGCAGGAGCGCGAGTCGAAGCAGCAGGACCCAGAGTCCATACTTCCATTACTGACCGCGGAGGGAATCCGCCGTGCCACGCAGCTCTGCGAAGCGATTGCCAGTGCCGCAGCCGCGCACGAGGTCGGTCGCGAAACCGTGGGCATTGAGGAATTCCTGCGCTCCGTCGAGCGCGTCCTGCAAACCATGGTCGAGAATTTCAAGGTTCGCAAGGCCTAGCCTGCCCGAAACGAACCCACGCATTCCTCCGGCTCTCCGATCGCAGATTGTCTGACGAGACGAATCCGCCGAGTAATCCAAGTTGACCTGGCATCACCCCCTGTTATACAGGTGGAACGGTATCGAATCGCGGCGACTGCCATTCTTATAATCCGTAACGCCGCAAGGACTGATTTATGCCGGGGCGCTGCTGCGCGCGCACGAATACGCCTGCTTATTTCGCACTCCGGATGAATCATCGTGAAGAGAGGCAACAAAGGCCATGAGGAAACTCGGATTAGAGGGCTTCATTCTCGTCGCCGGCATCGTAGCTTTTGTTTCGACGGGTCCAGCTCTTCCCGCGCGAGCGCAACAGGCAAAAGAAGCGCAGCAAGCACCATCGCAACAATCGCCACCGCAACGATCACCGGGAGCATTCATTCCGCCTCCCGGACCTAATCCGGTGCTGACCGGCGAGCCGGAGCCGCCGCCCGCCGTCCTGCCACCCGGTTACAATCCTCACGCTCTGCCAGTCGGCACTTTCCGCAGGCGACCCGTACCGAAACCGGTTTCGCAGCCGCCGCAGCCGGGCGTCACTCCTCTGCCGATCGATCTCTTCACGTCAAAGAACTTCTATCTCGACAAGAAATATTGGACGGACCCACGCTACTACCGTTGCAACACGCCTCGCGAGATGATCGAGCATATGTGGGAGGATGGGCGCATCGGCCCCAATCCCCCTACGTCGGCATCCTGGGGTGACTGCCGCATCGACTATCCTCGCGATCGTATCGTCAGCCCGTATCCCTACGAAACCGCCCGTGAGCACTTCGAGGCTCTGCTCGCCCAGGCCAAGGCTCACGGCGGCCCCACCATCTACACCAAAGCCACTACGCCCGATTGGGACGGTTTCTACCTCCGCGATCCCGACGGAACCGATTCACCCGGCTTCACTGGACCCGACCAGCGTGGATTTATCTTCGGGCCTTTCGGGATATTCGGGCGCGGCGAACGCTGGCAGTGGGGCGGTATCAATCAGGTTCCCACGCTGCTCTCGCTGCTCACTCCGGAATATCAGCGGCGCTACATCCAGATGATCTATCACGAAGTAGTGGATAACTCGAAACAGTGGAACGCCGCGTTCTGCTGGCCCGAAGGATTCACGCGCTGGTGGGCCGAGCCCTCCCAGGCGTCCAACTTCGAATTGACCATCACGCCGACCCGCGTCGAGTTCATTTCCGGGATTGCCGATAACTTTCTTCGCGAGTTCCTGGTTGGCCAGGCCAAGCACGTGACCAAGGTTCCGCAGTGGTATGGCGAGACCATCGCATTCTGGGATGGCGATACGCTCGTCGGCTGGACCGCCAACGTACAGGGCTGGACCCAGCACACGCTCTTCGAGTTCTCAAACAAGATGGAGACGGTCGAAACGTTCAAACCTCTGTACGACGCGCGGCACCACTTCATCGGCTTGGACCACGAGGCGGTCTGGTACGATCCGGAATCGCTGGTTCAGCCGGTGCGCCTCCACGACCGGTTTCTCCGTTGGGCCAAGGCCGGCGATCCCAACGCGCGGTTTACGTTCGTCGAGTGCTTGTCGAATATCAAGGACGTCAACGGACGGCCGGCTCAACTTACGAAAGCCGATCCGGATTTCATCGATTATTACGGACGCCCGTGGGCGCAGAACTGGGAGAAATGGTTTGAGAAGGGCTGGAAAAAACCGGATGAGAGCGGCGTGCCGAGCGACGTGATGGACCTCTTCAAATAGCAGCGCTCGATCCAAAATGGCGATCTTTGGCGAAACCACGGAGCGAAAGCGGCGCGAGCGGGAAATGCGCGAAGCGGGCCGTTTGCCGCCCGGCCAGTCGCTGACGCTGAAATGGCCGGTACTGCATGAAGGCGGCGTGCCGCCATTTGATCCGCGCACGTGGGATTTTCGCGCCGGCGGTCTGGTGGAAAAACCGCTGCGGCTGACGTGGGATGAATTTACGCGCCTGCCGATGAAAGAAGTCGCCGCGGACATGCATTGCGTTACGCGCTGGAGCCGCTTCGACGTGCGCTGGGAAGGCGTACCGTTCGCTGAAGTGGCCAAAGTCGCCGCGCCGAAGGCCGAGGCGAAATACGTGATGGTGCTCGCCGAACAGGGCTACACGTCGAATGTTCCGCTCGCCGACTTGATGCGTCCAACCACTCTCTTCGCGCTGAAGCACAATGGCGAGCCGCTGCCCGCCGAACACGGCTACCCTGTGCGGCTGGTAGTGCCGCATCTTTATGCCTGGAAAAGCGTGAAGTGGGTTCGCGGACTCGATTTCCTGGCCGAAGATGCTCCGGGCTACTGGGAGGATAACGGTTATCACATGTATGGCGACCCCTTCCGGGAGCAGCGCTTCAGCCTTTGACGACTAGCCGCTGGAATTTTGCTCCCCGCGAATTGCTGCGCCGGGGCTCCATCACCCCTGCCGGATGCTGCGCGCAAACGCTCCCCTCCCGCCGCCATTTTTGCTACCTGCCAGTGAGGCATATGTGGTCAAATCGGCGTCAATAGATATACGAGCCTTTGGGCGGAGGAGCAGCAGCACGCACGGATGAGAGCGTGCCCGCCACGCTCGCAATCGCACCAGTACAGCACATGAAAGGACCAATTCGATGAATGTGGCGAAGGATGTTACCCAGCTGATCGGCCGGACACCGCTGGTGCAGTTGAACAAAGTGACCAAGGGCTGCCATGCTACCGTGCTCGCCAAGCTCGAAGGCTTTAATCCCAACGCCAGCGTAAAAGATCGCATCGGCGTCAGCATGATTGAGGACGCGGAAAAGTCCGGCAAGATCTCGCCGGGCAAGACCGTCCTGATCGAGCCGACCAGCGGAAATACCGGGATTGCGCTCGCATTCGTGGCCGCGGTGAGGGGCTATAAGCTAATCCTCACCATGCCGGAGACCATGAGTATGGAGCGCCGCGTCCTGCTGAGGGCCTTTGGCGCGGAACTCATATTGA
>JAGWRH010000396.1 GCA_028876695.1 Acidobacteriota bacterium
CGGCGATTTTCTAGCCAATCAAGCGCTCGTAAAGTCCATGTGCGAGGCCGCGCCTGCGATCATCGATCTGCTCGATCGCATGGGCGTGATGTTCAATCGCACGCCGGAGGGCCTGCTCGACTTCCGGCGGTTCGGCGGAACGCTCTATCACCGCACCGCCTTTGCGGGAGCCACCACTGGTCAGCAACTCCTTTACGCGCTCGACGAACAAGTCCGACGCCACGAATCGCAGGGCCGCGTGAAAAAATTCGAGGGCTGGACGTTCCTTTCCGCCGTTTTGGACGGCGCAGGCACTGCGCGGGGCATCTGCGCGATGAATCTGCGCACCATGGACGTACGCACGTTTCCCGCCGACGCGGTGATCTTCTGCACCGGCGGGATCGGCGCGATTTTCGGGCGGTCAACGAATTCCGTGGTTTGCACCGGCTCGGCGCAATCGGCGCTCTTCCAGCAGGGCGCGTGGTACGCCAACGGCGAATTCATTCAGGTGCATCCCACCGCCATTCCCGGCGAGGACAAATGCCGCCTGATGAGCGAATCAGCGCGCGGCGAAGGCGGCCGCGTGTGGGTGCCGAAGCAGCCGGGCGACACGCGTCGCGCCAAGGACATACCGCAAAACGAGCGCTTCTACTTTCTCGAGGAGTGGTACCCGAAATACGGCAACCTGGTGCCGCGCGACGTGGCCACGCGGGCGATCCACAAGGTTGTCTTCGAGATGAAAATGGGCCTGCCCGGCGGCCCGGCCGTCTATCTCGACGTTTCTCATATCCCGCGCGACGTGCTGGACCGCAAACTCGAAGGCATTCTGGAAATTTACGAAAAATTCGTCGGCACGGATCCCCGCAAAGAGCCCATGAAGGTGTTTCCGGCCATGCATTACACGATGGGCGGCCTGTGGGTGGATAACGAGCAGCAAGCGACGAATCTTCCCGGCATCTTTGCCGCCGGCGAGTGCGAGTATCAATATCACGGGGCGAACCGGCTGGGCGCGAATTCGCTGGTTTCCTGCATCTACGGCGGGATGATCGCGGGTCCGGCGGCCGCCCGCTATGCGCGCAATCTCGAAAAAGGAAGCGACAGCGTTTCATCGGAAGTTTTTGATCGCGAGCGCGTGCGCCAGCAGGACATCACCGACGGATTGCTGCACCAGCAGGGCAGCGAGAATCCGATCACGATCTGGCGCGAACTGGGCGAAGTGATGACGGAAAATTGCACGGTCATCCGCTACAACGCCAATCTGAAGAAGACGATCGATAAGCTCGCGGAACTGGGCGAACGCTACAAGAAAATCAATCTGCAGGACCGCACGCAGTGGTCCAATCAAACTTTGAATTTCACGCGGGAGCTCGGCAACATGCTGGTGCTCGCCCAGGCCATCGCGCTCGGGGCTTTGGAGCGCAATGAAACGCGCGGCGCTCATTACAAACCGGAATTTCCCGAACGCGATGACGCCAAGTGGCTGAAAACCACGATCGCTCATTACAATTTCGGCAAAATCTGCCTCGATTATCAGCCGGTGGACGTGTCGCTGATTCCGCCGCGCGAGCGGAAATACACTGCCGCGAGTTAATTTTCATGCCACAGAAAACCGTCGTCGTACGCATCAAACGCCGCCAGCGGCCCGATGAGCCCGCTCGTTGGGAAGAATTCGAGATTCCCTACCGGCCGCACATGAACGTCATCACCTGCCTGCGCGATATTGCCGAGCGACCGATCACGCGCGACGGCCGCGAATCCTCTCCGGTCAGCTATGAGGCGAACTGCCTCGAAGAAGTCTGCGGCGCCTGCGCCATGATCATCAACGGCCAGCCGCGGCAGGCGTGCTCCGCGCTCGTCGATAACCTAGAACAGCCCATTCGCCTCGAGCCGATGACGAAATTCCCGCTGGTGCGCGATCTAATCGTCGACCGCTCGAAAATGTTCGAGGACCTGAAGCGCACCAATTGCTGGATTCCCATCGATGGGACGTATGACCTCGGCGAAGGTCCGCGGATGGCACCCGCCACGCAGGAAACCGGCTACCCGCTCGCCCGCTGCATAACTTGCGGCAATTGCCTGGAAATCTGCCCGAAGGTGAACGAGCACACGCAATTCGTGGGCGCGGCGATTATCAGCCAGGTACGTCTGTTCAACATGCATCCGACCGGCAAGCTGCACGCCGGTGAGCGCCTGGAAGCGCTGATGGGCCCCGGCGGCATCGAGGACTGCGACAACGCGCAAAATTGCGTGAAGGTTTGCCCCAAGGGCATTCCGTTGACGGAATCGATCGCAGCGGTCAACGGACAAGTAATACGCCATGCGCTGAAAACTTGGTTCACTGGCCGCGACTAAGGCGCGTCCGTGGCAGCCCCACCCTCCGACCTGAAAATCTCGCAGCAGGCACGAGAGCTCCACTTCCGTTCCATCGTAGTAGATACGCACGTGGACACAACGCAGCGGCTCCTTGAGGCCGGCTTTGATTTAGGCGAGCGCCACGCGAACGGCTCGGTCGATATTCCGCGGCTGCGCGACGGGGGCATCAGCGCCGTTTTTTTCGCGATATGGGTCCCCGGCACGGTCACCGGCCGCGAAGCCGTCAAGCGCGCGCTGGCGCAAATTGAGGCTGTTCGAAGGGAAGTCTCCAGCCATCCGGATGATTTGATCCTCGCGCGCTCCGCCGAAGAGATCCGCCACGCCCGCGCTGATGGCCGGATCGCGATTCTGATCGGCATTGAAGGCGGGCACATGATCGATTGCAACCTCGACGTGCTGCGCGGGTTCGCATCGCGCGGCGCCGCTTACATGACGCTCACGCACATGCGCAACACCGAATGGGCCGACGCCTCGACCGATCCTCCGCGCCACAATGGCCTTTCCCCGCTCGGAAAAGAAGTAATCGCGGAGATGAACCGCCTCGGGATGATCGTGGATGTCTCGCATGTGTCGGATAAAGCTGTGCTGGACGTTCTCGAAACGAGCGAAGCGGCCGTGTTCGCATCTCATTCCTCGTGCCGGGCCCTCTGCGACTCTCCGCGCAATCTGCCCGACGATTTGATCCGCGCAATCGCGGCGAAAGGCGGGCTCGTTCACATCAATTTTCACGTAGGCTTTCTCAGCCAGGAATTTATCGATTTCGAATCGGCACATCCGGAGATCGAGAGAGAAGTGGAAGTTGAAGCCAAGCGCCGAGCCGGCGAAAACGGCGCGCGAGAACTCGTCGAATGGGATAGAATCGTGCGCGAGTTTGCCGGGGAAGGAAAGCTTCCGCGCGTGAAGTGGACCCTCATCATCGACCACCTCCGCCGCGCGGCCGATATCGCGGGGATCGACCACGTGGGTTTCGGCTCCGATTTCGACGGCGCTTGCATGCCGTTTGGAATGGAGGACGCCGCAAAGTTTCCGCGTTTAACGGAGGCTCTGCTGCGCGAGGGTCTGGGCGAATCGGACATACAAAAAATCCTGGGCGGGAATCTGCTGCGTCTCATGGAAGACGTTGAGGCAGCGGCTCATCGAGGGAAAGGGTCTGGATGATGAATCGTCTTGCAGTCTGGTTCAGTGTTTGCGCATTGACCGCCGTGGCCGGCGCCGCCGTTTGGGCGCAATCTCACCCCGCGGCGCACCGTACTCCGCGAGGGGATTCGCACATGGCCATCGATCCCGCACTTCTGCATCCGGAAACGTTGCACGCGAAAGCGCCGGACGTATTCGATGTGAAATTCGAAACTACGCGCGGCGATTTCGTCGTGCAGGTGACCCGCGCATGGGCTCCGATTGGCAGCGACCGGTTCTACAATCTCGTGAAGCACGGGTACTTCACCGGCGCGGCGTTCTTCCGCGTGGTGCCGGGCTTCATCGTGCAGTTCGGTCTGAGCGCGGACCCGGCGGTGAACCGCGCCTGGCGCAACGCAAATATCAAGGACGATCCCGTGACGCATAGCAATAAGCGGGGCACGATCACCTTCGCTACGGCTGGTCCCAACACCCGCACAACGCAGCTTTTTATTAACTATGCCGACAACTCCCCTCTCGATCGCCAGGGCTTCGCTGCGTTCGGCTTGGTAACCTCCGGCATGGATGTGGCCGACAAAATCTACAGCGGATACGGCGAGAGACCCGACCAGGGCGCTATCACGACGCAAGGGCTGGCCTATCTGCAAAAGAATTTCCCAAATCTGGATACAATTAAAGCGGCCACGATTATTTCCTCTCCGGCCGCGCAGTAGCGCCGGAGTAACTGGCGAATTTCCGAATCGCCAAACGGTTGTCGTTTTAGGGATAGCACGGGAGCAGTTGTTCGGAAACGGGGGCTAGACGGCTCGGCAAGAGCTGCTGGAGTTTTGCGGGCGAGGCAGCGAGAGAGCCCGTCAGGAGGTAGGAAGCCGGAGCGCGTCGCGCTTCGCGGCGGCGCGATCAAGCTTCTGGGATCCCGGCGCGGTGGTCAGCGGCGCTGGCGTGGAGCTCATGAGCAAAACGCGGGCAGTCCTGGAGGAAAGGCCCCTCACTTTTCCTCCCGTCGAAGAAGTGGTTGTCAGCGCGACAGCCGTGCTTGTTGGGCTGGCGTTGATAAAGGTTCTTCTTCAATTCGCGGGTATTGAGCATTATGGCTTCTTTCGCGATGAGCTCTATTACATGGCCTGTGGTCGGCATCTGGCCTGGGGCTATGTTGATCAGCCGCCGCTAATCGCGCTTCTCGCCTCGTTCGCAACCCACGTTTTCGGCCATTCCATGTTCGCTCTCCGCGTTTTGCCGGTGGTTTCCGGCGGCTTGGTGGTGTTCCTCACCGGCATACTGGCGCGCGAGCTTGGAGGCGATGTATTCGCTCAATGTCTCGCGGCGCTTTGCGTCCTGTGCGCGCCTGCATTTCTTGCATTCGACAGTTTTTTTTCGATGAACGCGTTCGAGCCGCTTTTCTGGGTGGGCTGCACGCTGATTGCGTTGCGTGTCGTGAGCGGCGGATCGTCGCGATGGTGGCTGGCGTTTGGCGCGGTAGCCGGTATCGCGCTTGAAAACAAGCACACGATGCTGGTCTTTGGCTTTGCGCTCACCGTGGGACTACTCCTCTCCGGCGACCGCCGGGTCTTCCGCTCGAAATGGATTTGGATCGGAGCTCTAATCGCCTTGGCCATCTTTCTTCCAAATTTGATCTGGGAGGCGCGCCACGGCTGGCCGCAAATTGAAGTGGTCCGCAACGCGCAGCGCTACAAAAATATCCCGGTTTCGACGCTGGATTTCCTGGGAGATCAGGTCGCGTTCGTCAATCCTCTGGCGCTTCCGGTGTGGCTTGGGGGGCTGGCGTGGTTGCTCTTCACCGGCGAGGGACGCCCGTTCCGCTTCCTCGGCTGGTGCTATCTGATCGTGCTGGCCGTGTTTTTGTTTCTCGACGGCAAGTCGTACTACGTGCTTCCGGCATATCCGCTGGTGCTCGCTGCCGGCGCCGTCGGGATCGAGCGCTTTGC
>JAGWRH010000397.1 GCA_028876695.1 Acidobacteriota bacterium
CATCTATATCCCGATTTCCGCGCTCTCGAAACATGGGCTCACCGAGCGCGAAATCGTCGAGCGCAAATTTGACGGGCGCTACGTGGAACTCATGCGGGGACTCATCGCCCGCGCGCGCGGTCTTTTCGTCGCGGGGCTGCCGCTTGCGCGCATGGTCGATTCCCACTTGCGCATCGACATTGAGCTGTTCCGCCGCGGCGGAACGGCGATCCTCGATGCCATCGAAAAAGCCGGGTACAACACGCTGGAGCATCGTCCCGCGCTCTCGAAAGCGACGCAACTTCAGCTATTGATTCGCGCTTTGGCCTCGAAAATTGTTTCGCGGAAAAGCGGCCAGGGCGATCGATCGCCGCAGCCGCCCGTTCCGGCGAGTTCAACGAGCGCCACTCCGCGACTTGCCGACCCGCCCGCGATCGCCGAATCCTACGCCGAATGCAACCGCATCGCGCGGGCGGCGCACAGCAGCTTTTATCTTGCGTTCTACGGTTTGCCGCGCCGGAAGCGCAACGCGCTTTGCGCCCTATACGCCTTTATGCGCCTGGTCGATAACGTTTCCGATGAGCCGGGCGACCTGGAATCAAAGCGCCGCGGCTTGGCGCGCTGGCGCGGATGGCTCGACGAAGCGGCCGCGGGGCAAACCGGAGGTCACGCCATTCTGCCCGCGCTCGCCGACTCCATGACGCGATTTCACATCCCCGCGCGGTATTTCCACGATCTCATTCTCGGCGCCGAAATGGATTTGACGGTCAATCGTTACGCGACCTTCGACCGGCTTTCCGAATATTGTTATCGCGTTGCGGGCACGGTCGGGCTCACGTGCCTGCACGTCTTCGGCTTTCGGGATCCGCATGCCGAGGATCTGGCCGAACGGCTGGGCCTCGCGTTCCAGATGACGAACATCATCCGCGACGTGAGCGGCGATTTCGCGTTGGGGCGTGTCTATCTGCCGCAGGAGGATTTGGCGAAATTCGGCCTGCGCGACGAGAGTTTGCGCGGCCCGATCAGCGGCCAGCTGCGCAACCTGCTGGAGTTCGAAGCCGATCGCGCTTGGCGCCTGTACAGCGAAGGCGCGCCGCTCGTCGATCAAGTTGATGCGGATAGCCGCGCGACCATCTGGGCGCTGGTGCGGACCTACAGCACTTTGCTCGCGCGCATCGAGGAGCGCGGGTTCGACGTGTTCTCCGGGCGCATTTCGATCTCGAGCGCCGAAAAATTGCGATACCTGCTGACGGCGGGAATGAACAACTGGTGGAAAAAGGATGCCCTCGCAAAGCGTGCTGGTGATCGGCGGCGGATTGGCGGGGCTGTCGTCCGCCGTCGCGCTGGCTGACGCCGGTTTTCACGTCCGCCTGTTCGAAAAGCGTCCCCACCTCGGAGGGCGCGCCACGTCCTACACGCTGCCGGACGGCAGCGAAGTGGACAATTGCCAGCATGTAACCCTCGGCTGCTGCACGAACCTCGCGGACTTTTACCGCCGCGCCGGGGCGAATGCGAAGGTGCGTTTTTACGACCGCCTGTATTTCGCGGATCGCGCAGGGAAGCGTTCGACGATCGAAGCGTCGGCGCTGCCGTCGCCGTTGCACATGGCGCCGTCGTTCTTGCGTTTCGGCGCTTTGAAGTTCTCGGATAAACACGCGATTGCGGGCGCGCTGCTCGCGATTGCTCGCTCGGGCGGGTCGCCGCCCGAAATTGCCGGTGTCTCGATGCTCGATTGGCTGCGTCGCATGAAGCAGACCGACGGCGCGATCGAACGCTTCTGGCGCGTGGTGCTGGTCAGCGCGCTGGATGAAGAACTGGCTCGAACGGATGCGCACTACGGCATCGACGTTTTCTGGAAGGCCTTCCTCGCCAACCGCGCCGGATATCGAGTGGGAATTCCGTCCGTACCGCTTGCGAATTTGTACGCGGGTTGCCGTGAGGCGATCGCCGGGCGAGGAGGGGAAGTGAATCTGCGCGCGGGAATCCGCGAAATTCGCCTGTGCGAAGGGCACTTCAAAAGCGTGGTGACGGACGATGCGTCGGAAATCACCGCCGATCTCTGCATCGCGGCGGTGCCGCACGAGCTGCTGCTAGAGCTGGCGCCTTGGCAGTTGAGCGAGCCCGGAGGGCCGCTCGGCCAGGTTCGCCAGATCCGCACGTCCCCCATCACCGGCGTGCATTTCTGGTTCGACCGCACCGTGATGGCCGAACCGTTCCTCACGCTGCTGGACCATACGACGCAGTGGATATTCAATAAGACGATGTTGTACGGCGGTGAATCAAAGCGCGGCGATGACGCATCCCAATCAGTATACGGCCAGCGAACTCAGTACTTGCAATTAGTCATCAGCGCCTCGTATGATTTGGTATCCCGATCCAGACAAGAGATTATCGATCTGTGCCGCCGGGAACTGCTGGATGTGCTGCCGGCCACGCGCGACGCCAAGCTTGAGAAAGCTACCGTTATAAAGGAAGTTCATGCGACGTTCTCCCCCGAGCCGGGTGTGGATGCCCGCCGGCCCGCGCAGGATATCGGAGTGAAGAATTTCTTCTTGGCCGGCGATTGGACGCAGACCGGCTGGCCCGCCACGATGGAAGGCGCGGTTCGCAGCGGTTACCTGGCAGCGGAAGCGGCGCTCGCGGCATGCGGCCGCCCGCAAAAGCTCTTGCAGCCGGATCTGCCTTTCGAAGGTCTTTCGAAGCGCTGGGCTCATCGAGCAGCGGCCCGCAGGCCCTGAAAGAAATCAGATGCGGATCAGTCGTGTGGCTGCGGGGCACTTCGCCCGCTGCAGCAATTCAGCCGGGATGTGAATCGGGGTCTAACCAAACATCCCCGAGGAGGTATCCATGGACCGGAAGTATCGACAAAGGGGGTACCGCGACCGCGATTCCGAGGAGAAGAAGCGGAACCGCGCGGAGCGCCCCACCGACCACCCGCGCCCGAAGCAGGATTTGCTCGGGCCGCGGACGCCGCGCATGGTGGGAACCGTGATGCGGGCGCGTTGCTCGAATTGCGGCGCGGTTCTGGCTCCGGGCTTCGATTCCAAAGGCCAGTGCCCGCGCTGCCAGTTGGAGCTGCACTGCTGCAAGCAGTGCGTGCATTTCGATACCGGCAAGCAATTCGAGTGCACCCAGCCGATTCCCGAGCGGATCGCCAAGAAAGACGCGAAGAACGAGTGTCCGTTCTTTGAGTTCCGCATGACGGTTGAGAAGGACACGTCACCCGTGGCGTACACGGCCGCGAAGCCGGCTGCGGCGGCGACCGTTTCTCCG
>JAGWRH010000398.1 GCA_028876695.1 Acidobacteriota bacterium
AGGCGCTCGGCGCGCGGATCAATCCGGCTCCTCCGCTTCGCCGGCGGGTGGGCGGGTGGCCCAACTTTTCAGGCTCGCACTGACCGACTACACAACACGCCCTCGGGTGGCCCACGTTCTCCGTTCTCGATGTGGTGCGATCATCCGCCCGCGCGGGATCATACCATCAGCTCACGTTACGCCCGAGTATCTTTTGAGGGTGCCCCATGCTCGGGTTGGGAGCGTGGGGGCGCATCCCTCTTGGCGGGGACAGCAGCACAGACGTCGCGGATTTTTCCGTCACTGTTTCGCGTAATGAAGCGCAACGGATCCTGATTTAAAGAGCTTTGACTCGACGAGTTTCAATTGCAATTGTTCCGGCAGGCTGACTCCTTCGAGCAGCCGTCTGCCTGCCCCCGCCACAATTGGCCCAACGACAAAAATATATTCGTCCACCAAGCCAAGCTGGATAAGCTGCGAAGGGATATCTACGCCACCGACCAAAATATTTTTGCCTTGTTCCTGTTTCAATTTCAGTATTTCGTCGCGAAGATTCGTACGAACGATTCTCGTATTTTTATCTTCAGCGCTCCCGAGCGTCCGTGAAAAAACAACTTTGTTGATGGAGTCAAATGCCCGAGCAAATTCGGTGTCTGCTTTTGTCGCAGACGGGTCTTTGAGGACTTCGGGCCAATAGGGAACCATCAATTGATAGGTCTTACGCCCAAAGACCTGCAGGTCAGCCTCTCGCGTGAGGCGAGTAAAATATCCAAGCGTTTCTTCATCCACGTATCCCTTGGTGTGGTCAACGCAGCCATCCAGGGTGGTGTTAATCGCGAAAATTAGCGTTCTCATTTTTTCTCGGTGCGATCTTTCGCTCCGGTTCCGAAGCGCTGCATCCCGGTCTCGTTTCACAACGCCCGCGCGCGGCGCGTCAACAGCAATGCAACGATTACGATCACCAGGAAACCGCGCACCCGGCCACGCATAGTTTGCCTAGGTAACCCCACGGCCTGCGTAGGTCCGCCCGGAGGAGTTGAATTATCGCCCGAACTCCGGCGCGCATCACTCTGATTCCCCGGCTTCGGCGCCCGCCTCGTACTCGCGGGCCTGGCGCATCACTTCGAACCCATACGGCAGCGCATCGTCCCGGCGCAGCTTTCGGCAAAGACGCGCGAGCGAATCCAGCTCGCGAGCCTCGAGCGCGTCCATCAGCGATCCCACAATCGCCTCCTGCCTCGGCAGGACTTTTCCGATCAGCCGCTCGCCCTCAGCCGATAGACGGATCAGACCGACGCGCCGCCCGCGCCTCGGCTTGCCGCGATCCTTCTTCGGCAACCGGCTTTCCTTCAAATCCGCGGCGGGAAGCTCCCGCTCGCCCAGCTCCACCCAGCCAAACTCTTCCGCGTCCTTCACCGTTTGGTGCAGACCCCGCCGCATGCGCCCCAGCTTTTCCGTCGCCCCGCGGAACGTCAGCGGCCCATGCTGGTACAGCGCCACCAGCAGACGGAATTCCGCCCGCCGCAGCCCGAAGACGCTCAGCGAGACCGCCAGCTTCGCTTCCACCCACTCCGCCGCCTGGGTAAGCTCGCGGTACGCTTCCCACACGCGCCGGATTCGTTCGTCCTTTCGCCGGATGCTGGGCAAAGCGCCTCCTAAGCGGATTGACGCGGCAAATTCGCGCAAATTTTGGCGCTATAAGGCCGCTAAAACGCGCTTTTTGCATCATGCACATCCTAGATCTTGCTGCGGAAGTATTTCGCGGCTGCGCGGTTTACCAAGCGCGCCCAGCAGTCCGCGAATCGCCCGGGGAACGCCGGTTTAGGTTTGAACGTAGCGCCGCGGCCTTTTGCCCGGCAGCCTTTGGTTTCTGCGTGACGCCAGATGAATCGTTCGCGCGGGTGAACAAGCGCGAAAGGAAGCGCTACGGCGCTCTATTTACGGCACGACTCAAAGTCGTGCCCTGACACGAACACAAAGGCGGCCGGGGAGCCCGGCTAAAGCCAGCCCTGGTGCAACCTTACTGATTCGGCTTGGGTTGCGCGGTGTTGCTGAGGCGGCGGTAATACTCGGCGACGGCGTCCTGATAACCGGGCGGGACGTTCATTGGGCCGCTCGCGCGAATCTGAGATTGCTGGTCATCCGATTTTCGGCGCAGCTGAAGCTCCAGATTATCCACTTCGGAGAGCACCTGGCCATGAAGCTGTTCGAGGAGCGCGGGGTTGCCGGGGAAGCGCTTCGGATCGAGGCGCTGCATCTCGGCCTCGAGTGCCTTAACTTCGCGGGCGATTTCCGGATCGCTCTGAACGTCCTGGCTCAGCCGATTGAGCGTGTTGACGGTTTGCTGGAACGTGCGCTCGGGATCGGCGGCGATGACGGTGGTATCGGGCGCAACGGCCGGACCGGGCGCGTTGGAATTGTTTCCCGTGTCGATGTACCAATTCTGATTGTTACCCGCGCCGCGCCAATAATTTGGATCGTAACCCTGGCGGTAGCCGTCGTCCACGATGCCGTTCCGCCCGCCAACGCGGTTGCCGTAGCGGCCGGCTTGGCCCGGACCGAACTGCCCGGCCTCGCCATTTTGCGCGGACTGCCCGCCCTGGCCCGAGCGGCCGTTATCACCGCCATTCCGATTTCCGGCGCGGGAGCCGAGAGCGCGCGTGAGCGACTGCATCTGGTCGCGCAGCCGCTCGACATTGTCGATGGCCGATTCGGAGCCCTGATTCGGCGCCTGTTCGGGGCCGAGCGCCCGCTGGGCGGAGCGGATGCCGTCCGCGAGGCGGCGCAGATCGGTGGCGATCTGCGGCTCGTTGTTGGGATCGGGCGCGTAGCCGCGACGCAGCCAATCGGCACTGCGCTGCAGGCGGGTCTCCAGATCCGATTGGTCGAGATTGCCGAGCGCGTCGCGCAGCCTGGAGGCAGCGGCGCGCTGATTCCCGGCCATTTCGCGGGCGGCGCCGCGCATTTGTTGCTGGAGCTGCGCCACTCCGTCGGCTAACCTCTGGCGATCCTGCGCGAGCTGCTGCGCCTGCCGCCACAGGCCTTGTTCGGCTTCCTCGGAATTGCCTTCGCCCCTGCCGCTTTGCTGCAGAAGCTGGCGCAAGCGATCGGATTGCCGCTGCTGGTCGTTCGCCAGCTGATCGGCCTGGCTGGCCATCTGGCCCATGCGGCCCGCGTCCTGCTGGCTCTGCATCGCGCCGAGAGCTTCGGTGGCGTCGCGGAGGCGGTCCGCGGCGCGGCGGGCATCGGCGGCGCTCTGCTGCTGCGACCCAGCGCGGTTGAGCGCGTCGGTGGCCTGGCGGAGCGAATCGAGCGCGCGCTGGATGCGTGGATCGGAGGAGCCCTGTGCCTGGCTGCCTTGCGATTGTCCTTGAGACTGGCCCTGCGCCGACTGGCTCTGCGATTGTCCTTGGGCGGATTGCCCGGACGAGCCGCTTTGACCCTGCTGCTGGCTTTGCGCCATCTGCTGAAGCTGCCGTTGCAGCTCCTGTACGTTCCTGCGCAGCATTTCCTCTTGCCAGCGCTGCTCGAACGACTGGCCGTTGGTGCGCTGCCGATCGACTAAATCCTGCTGGCGGCGGGCGAGGGCATCGAGCTTGCGCAGCGCATCGTCAATCGCCTGCTGGCGGCCGCCGGCGGAAGAATTCGCGGTTTGCGCGGTTTCGTACTGGTTTTTCTGCGTGTCGAGCTCCAGATCGAAGAGGCTCGCGAGATCGCGCCCGGCACCGCCTCCGCCGGCGCCGCCGGCGTTATTGCCGAAGGCCACCTGAATCTGGCGGAAGGTGGCTTCCGCTTGCAGAAGATGCTGCAGCGCTTTCTGTTCGTTCGGCAGCGCTTTTTGCCATTCGAGTTTGCGGAGGCTTTCGGCGGCGGGATTCATGGCCTGGGCGGCGGCGGACATATCGTTCTGAAAACTGCCGAAGGTTTGATTCTGCTGATTCAGATCGCGCAAGCCCAAGCGGCCAGCCAGCGCGATCGCCTGATCCCGCAGCTTCGATTGGACTTCGGAGAGGAATTTGCCGGTTTCGGCGGCCGCCTGCGCGGCATTTTTTTCGCCTTGCTGTTTCCAAGTTTCGGCGATGATTTCTTTTTCGCGTTCGGAAATGTCGTTCTGGCCGCCCATGCCGCCGCCCCCGCCTCCGCCAGCCTGCTGCGATTGCGAGAATTCGCGCTCGAAGGGATCGACTTGCACGAAGTAGATGTCCGTGTGCGCGTCGGTTCGAGCGTCCTTTGCGGTGGCGTAGTAGCTGATGATGTCGCCGGGCATGAGCTTCAAATTTTCGAGAGCAATCGTGGCGGAGCCGCCGGCTTGCTTCGCGCCTTTCTGCTGGAGGAGATCGACGGTTTGTTCGGCGCCGCCGTTCACCGAATAATGCAGGTCCATTTTGTCGAGCCCAAACTGGTCCTTAGCCTGGACGCCGATGGTGACTTCCTCGATGGGGCTGGCGCGGTAATCGCGATTGGGCCGGGCGATGGCGACGTCCGGCGGATTGGCCTTGTTGGCTTCAATGAAGAAATCCTCAGAAAGGCGCACGGGGCGGCCTTGATCGAGCGCGGCGATGTGATAGGAACCGTCCTTTTGCATGGTGATGGCGCCCGTGTAGAGGTTGTTCTGGCC
>JAGWRH010000399.1 GCA_028876695.1 Acidobacteriota bacterium
AACGTTTGTTATGGAGTTGATCTCCTGATTGCGGCGGGCTATTTCGATCGCAGCGGGCGCCATCTCGACCGATTCCACACGCTCGCACCTGTCCGCGATCGTGAGCGCGAATCCGCCGTGATAGCTGAAGCAATCCAGAACATTGCCGGATGCGTAGCGCCGGGCAGCGAAGTGGTTTTCCCGCTGGTCCAGGAACGAGCCGGTCTTCTGTCCCTTGGCCAAATCGCACAAGAACGATACGCCGTTCTCCTTCACCAGGAGTTCTGATGGAACTTCACCGTGCAGCACGCCGATCTGTTGCTCGAGTCCCTCAAGCAGGCGGACGCGGGGGTCGTTGCGTTCGAGGATGCCCTTGGGCGCAAAAAGGTCCACAAGCAGGTCCACCAGCAGACCCTTGAGTCGCTCGGCGCCCTGGCTGAGGGTTTGCACCACGAGGTAATCGCCGTAACGGTCGATGATGATCGACGGCAGCAGGTCTGCTTCGCTGTAAACCAGCCGGAACGAGTCGGAGTTTTCGACGACCCGGCGGCGGTATTCCGCGGCATGGCGGAGGCGTGCAGCGAAAAACTCGCGGCCGATCGGCGCGTCTTCGCGAGTAAGCAGGCGGATAGAAATTTGCGATTTATCGCTGTAAAACGCCCAGCCATGACAGCGTCCCCGTTCGTCCACGACGCGGACGATGGCGCCCGGCTGTCCCTGGGCTTCACGAAGATCGCTGCGGTAAATCCAAAGATGGCCGGCGCGAATGCGCTCCACTCCGCGTGGGCTGATCACTACTGAGCCTTGGGATAGCGGTGCTATCGCTGCCATATCTGAGCGTGAGCTTTCCAGCCAGTTGGGCCGGGAACGATTCGCGCGTCATCACCCGCCCGGCGGCGCGCGAGTTTTCGGGAAAGAGGAAAAAAGACCGTCAAGCCGGGCGGCAGGCAAGAATGTCTTAGCACAAATGCCGGCCGGTGCCAATCTCCACGATCGCTCCGCGATTCGCGCGGGGCTCGTGAATAGGCCGCACGTCCCGAGGCCGCAGGCTACGCCTTGAGCACCGGAGTTGGAGGAGACGGAATGGTCGGATGCGGATGACTTTCGATCCCCCTCCATCCGACCGGACGACCCCGCACAGCTTCCTTTACGGCGCGGAACAGCACGAAGTACATCATTTGCCGGTAATAGAAGCGCTGGATGAGCAGCGGCGCAAGCAGCGTCCAATCTTCATGCCGCTCCAGGGCAAATGCGACCACGCAGGTGAACAGGTCGATCAACATGAACAAGGCAAAAAAGATCAAGGAACGTTCAACGTCGGCCGACGTCCAGAGCTGCGGCAGTTGGGTGACGCGAAGCTGTGCCAAGCCCCACAGGCCGATCGAGAGCAGAAACAGCAGGTCGATCACGGGCGAGATCAGGGGCAGCAAGATCTGAAACATCACGATGTTGGGTACGGCGATCCACCCGAGGGTGCCGTAGCGCGGATTGCCGGCTGTATCACGGTGCTTCCATACTGCCTGGAGGGTGCCAAACGTCCAGCGGAAGCGCTGCCGGATCAGCGCGTCGATAGTTTCGGGGACTTCGGTGTGGCCGACGGCATCTTCGTCATAGAGAATCTTCCAGCCTTCGCGCCGGATGGTGAGCGTCAGGTCAGTATCCTCGGCGACTGTTTCGCCAGAAAAGCCTCCGTGATCGCGCAAGACGTCCGTGCGCCAGGCCCCCACCGCGCCGGGCACCACCGGAATGCAGTTCAAGAGGTCAAACGCGCGTTTTTCAAGATTCTGGCTGGTGATGTACTCCAGAGCCTGCCACCGCGTAATCCAGCGGTTTCGGTTCATTACCTTCACATTGCCGGCGACCGCGCCGACTCGCGAGTTTGCGAAATGCCGCACGAGCCGTGGAATGGCTTCGGAGTCCACGATGGTATCGGCATCGATCGAGACGATGATCTCGCCCTGAGCTTCCGACAGGCCGTGGTTCAATGCCACCGGTTTCCCTCGATTGGCCTGCTGGAGCAGGCGCACGCGGCGATCGCGACCGAATTCTTGCTTGACGAACTCTGACGTGCGGTCTTTTGAGCCGTCGTCAACGACGAGAATCTCGAGCTTGGGATATTTAGAGGCAAGAGCTGCCGAAACTGTGTCGACGATTGCGGTTTCTTCGTTGTAAGCGGGAATCAAAACCGTGACCTGCGGCGCATATTCCGGGTGACCTGCCGGCGAGGGGCGGAACTTTTCGACGAGCGCGAGCAAGCCGATAATCAGCGCGCGCCCGCTGGCCAGCAAAATGCCCGCGATGAATATGAACGCGATGCTGCGGCGCAACCACCGGAATGTGCCGAAGATCGCGGAATCGACTCGCACCATCAACCATTCCTTATGGGAGAGGGGCGGCATCACTTGCGCGCGAGTTTCGCCGAGCAGCTGCGATACAGATTCGAACTGATATCCCTTCGCACGCAGCTGGTCGATGATCTGCGGCAGCGCCGCCACGGTGCGGCTGCGGTCTCCTCCTCCATCGTGGAGAAGGATAATGTTGCCATCATGCCCTTCCACCTGATCCACTACTCGGCGAACGATCGTATCCACGGGCGGCGGCGGACCGCCATCCGGCTCGCCCCAGTCGTGCGGATCAACACGCGCGCCGACGATCACGTACCCCATATCTTGCGGAACGGGCAGCATCTGAATTTCGCTGGCGGATTCGGGCTGATGGTCGATGCCATATGGGGGACGGAACAGCGTGGTTTTGACGCCGAGGCTGCTTTCCAGCAGCAGTTCGGTAAGATTCAGCTGAATGTCGAGGTCGGGCCTCGTGATCGTCTCGAAATCGGGATGCGTGAACGTATGATTTCCGATTTCATCCCCGAGCGCGTATTCGTGTTTAACGATGCTGTCGTACTGATTGGCTTCCTCGCCGATTACAAAAAACGTGCCGACGGCACCCTTCTGTTTGAGAATGTTGATGATTTGCGGCGTCCATCGCGGGTCAGGCCCGTCGTCAAAGCTGAGAGCCAGCTTACCCGGCGCAGCGCCCATTTGTTGAATGCGCCAAGACATGGGGTAGCTCTGAAAGCTCTCGTCGTCAAAATCATCTGATTGCGCGTCATAGTCGAGCGTGCGTGATCCGCTCTGCGGAGTGCCGGTGATTCGCCAAATATCGCCATTGCCTTCCAGGATCAGATCGTAGCCGGGCGGGACCGTCTCCAGCTTGGCCCGTGTTGCCTGGTCAGCGTGCGTGGCGTCCCAAATGGTCCAAATGGAAGGGTCCTCCATGCCGAGGCGCCACAGGGCCGTACCGTACACTCCCGCATGTTCGGCAGCGCGCAATTCGTTGTAAGCCGTTACGCCATCGAGCATCCATACGGTGTGAACGAGCTTATTTTCGTCCTCATATGAGTAATGCAAGTTGAACGAATCCGGATCGTAGAGCGCGTCAGCGCCGGATTCGACGGCTGTAACGACGCCCTGCTGAAAGCTCAACGAGGCAGCGATGGGGTGCGGATCCTGTTTCGTAGGACTCGGCCAATCATAGCCGTAGTTCGCGACACCCATGATCAGCTTATCGGGCGGTACGAGCTTGACCATGTTGTTGATGTTGCGGACGAACCAATCCTGCGGAGCGATGGGCCCTGGCGGGGACGTGGGCCAGCGGAAATCGTAGTTCATCAGGATGATGGCATCCGCCTGCGAGGCAAAGTACTTGTAGTCGTACGACCAATCTGCCGCGGGAAGAGCGACCATCAGCTTCATTCCGCCGGCGTGCACGGATACGCTTAGATCGTGAACGAACGACTCGAATTGTTTTTGGCTCGATTGGGGCAGAGATTCAAAATCGACCACGATGCCGGGCTCATGCCTATCGCCGGCGTATTGCTGCAGTTTTTTCGCGAGTGTTTGACGCGCCGCCCGGTCCGCGAGCATTTTGAGGAAATCCGGCGGACACCAACCCTTTTTCCCGTCGTAATTGTTAACCATCGGCATGACCGGCAAATCGATGCCGCGCGTTTTGAGCGATCGAACGAAACCGGTGAGCTTCGGGTCAGGATCGATTTGCACGTCACCGTTGGCATTTACCGCATGCAGCGCGTCCGGAACCACCAGGTCCAGCTGATGAAAATGTTGCTGAAGGGACACGAAACTCATGTAGTCGTCGCTGACGTAAAACGCCATGCGCAGCGGCTCGTAATTCTGGGGAATCTTGCCGATTCCTGCGACTCTGCGCTTCCGGCTGCGGATCACCTTGGGCTTCGTTTTCCGCCGGAAAGGTATGGCATGCAGGCCCGGATGAACGTCCGATCGCAGCAGTTCCGGCAACTCCGGATTGCGGCCCACGTTCAGTAGAAAGACGATCAGCGCAAGCGTGAAAATCGCGCCCGTGATTTCCAGCGCAAAGCGCGTGCGCCGCCACCGCCGCCGCTCCTGGTCGAAGAAAATGGGCTTGCTTTCAGGCATGTCTCGATCCCAAGCTAATCATCCAGCGCCATCAGATCATGTCGCCAGCAATTAAGATGCGATTCCATGTCGTCGCGGCCGTACTCGCCGGATTGGGCCTGCGCATCCTGTTCATCGTGAAGTTTCCCGTCAGTGACGCTGGTGATTCGCCATTTTACATCGACCTTGGGTGGAACTGGTTGAAGCATGGAGTCTATGGCCTTATAGTCAACGGGCACCTCACCTCCGTGGACATGCGCACTCCGGGATATCCGGCGTTCCTGGCAGGTATTTTCGCACTCGCCGGAAAGTCCGAACGCTCGGTGATGTTTGCGCAAGCGAGCGTCGATCTGCTCACCTGTTTCGGAATCGGGCTAATCGCCGCGCGCCTGGCATCACCTCCCATCCGAAAGCGGGCAGCGATTGCAGCGCTTTGGCTTGCGGCGCTTTGTCCCTTTACGGCGAACTATACGGCTGCGGTGCTGACCGAGACGCTCGCGATCTTCCTAACGGCCGTTGCAATGCTGGCGCTGCTCGAGCCGCAGGCGTTTACGAAGTCGTCGTATGCGCAGGCCAATCGAGCGTCGCTGAGCCCGTGGCTGCTTGGAGGGCTCGCGGTGGGATTCGGGACGCTCGTCCGCCCCGAGGCTCCGCTGCTTTTGCTTGCAGCCGGAGCGGTGCTTGTGGCGAAGTGGCACCAGCCGACAAATTGGCGCCGGTTGCTCCGCGCCAGCATCTTGATGGCAATCGGAATGTTGCTTCCAATCATGCCGTGGGCCGCCCGAAACTGGCGCACGCTGCACAAGACTCAATTTCTGGCTCCAAGGTATGGCGAACTGCAGGGGGAGCTTGCACCACGCGGGTTTGACGCTTGGACGCACACTTGGCTTTGGAGATTTCGCGATGCTTTTGCTGTGAATTGGAATTTAGACAGCAACCGAATCGACCCCGCCAATATTCCTTCATCCGCTTTCGATACTTCCGAGGAGCGAGCGCAGGTGATGCAATTGCTTGAAGCCTACAACGAGACGATCACACTTACGCCCGACGAAGACCGCGCCTTCGGCCAAATAGCCAGACGACGCACGGCTCGGCATCCCCTTCGCACCTGGGCCACAATTCCAATCCGTCGTTCACTCGCGCTGTGGTTTGCACCGCGCATCGAACTGCTGCCGTACACCGGGCAAATTTTTCCAATCGCGAAGGAATGGGGCGAAGATCGAGAAGATCTCTCCGTCAGCATCGCCCTGGTATCCATCAACATTGCGTATTTGGCGCTCGCGGCTGCTGGAGCGTGGATCGGATTGAGATCGCCGCGGATTCGTACGGCAACCGCTTTCTTGGTGACGTACATCGCGGTACGGACGCTCTTTATCTCCCGGTTCGCGGAGACTCCCGAGCCGCGTTACGTGCTGGAATGCTTCCCGGCAGTGATTGCTCTCGCCGGCCTGGCCATCGCGCGGATCAGGTCTCCTCAGCCGGTTCCGGATGGATCGTCACCCGATAAATCTGCGGAAATCGCCCTTTCACGCGGTCTTCGAGCGTAGCAGTCAGGTCGTGCACCACCGTAAGTGGCAAGCTGCCGTGCATCGCGCAGTGGCAGGAAACGAGAATTCGGTGCTCGACGCTCCGGACGTGCACGTCGTGGCAATTGAGCAGTTCTTCGTACTCGGCCGGAAGCGAATTGAGAAATTCCTGTACCGCGCGCGACAGCTCCCTCATTTTCTCGGCGCCGCCGATTTCCTTTCCGAGCGGCTCGATATGAATGTTCACCAGCGTTTCCGGCTCAGTGACGCGATGAATTTCTTCTTCCAGTTCGGTGGCGCGCCAATGCGCCTCCTTCAGACTCGCGTGCTCGTCCACCTCCAAATGCAGCTCCACAAATAACCGGCCGTCGTACTGGTGCGCCGACAACTCGTGCACAGGCAACCCGCGCCGCTGCGCGATTGCTCGAATCGTATCGAACAGATGCTCGCCGCTCTGGGCGCGCGGCTCTACATGCACCACCACATCCGATGGGATGATTCGTCCGATGTTGCGCTCCACGGCCTCGGTTGCGGCATGCGCCTGTTCGAGGCTGGCTGTACGCGGAACGCTGATTGTCACATCAACGAAGTACCGCTGCCCGGCGCGCCGCACGCGAACGCGTTCGGTCTGCAGCACGCCCTCGGTCTCATCAACGGCGTTGACGATACGTTCGCGCAATCCGATCGGGGCGACATCCAGCAGGGCGTCGATGGTTCGCCGCCCGAGCCGCGAACCAACCCAAATGATGACTGCGGCTACTCCCAGCGCGGCAATCGGGTCCAACGCGCGGAGGGACGGCAGACCGAATTTCAGTCCTAGCCAAGCACCAGTGATCCCGAGAATTACCGTGAGTGTGCTCCACACGTCCGTCGAAAAGTGGAGCGCGTCGGCTTCCAGTGCTTCGGAGGGATGCTTTCTCGCGACACGCCCGAGCGCCCGCGCACGCACTAGGTCGATGCACATTGCCAAGAGCAAAATAACGATGGCGGAAACGCTCGGATGAATCTCCGGCTTGCGAAAGAGGAGCCTCTGGAATGCTTCCCAGATGATATATAACGCCGTCAGAAGCAGCAGGCCGGTTTCAACGAAGGCCGAAAAACTTTCAACCTTTCCGTGTCCGTAGAGGTGATCGGCATCCGCGGGTTTATCCGCGACCCGCACCGATAGATATGTGATGACGGCAGCGATCAGATCGAGCATGGAATGCAGCGCTTCGGAAAGAATGCCCAAGCTCCCGGTCATCCACGCCAGGAATGCTTTCAGGAGCACAAGCACGACCGCGGATGCCACAGAGCCGAGCGCGGCCATGCGCTTTTCGTGCGTTGCGTTGGAAGGCGGATGAACGACTAAGCTGCCCATTGCTGCGATTATACGATGGCTGGCGGTCTGCTCGCGCACGCACGATTTATGGAAAAAATCGCGGATCACTCAGCCAGGCCGGTAGCGGCAAATTTCAGGTAACGCAAAAGTTCGGGATGTCTGAGAGCAGCCTTAAGTCTGTGCTGATGGCGTGATCGCATCCTGCCCATGCGCGTGTATCATCAACCGTGAGCACCAGAACGTACGGAGGCGGACATGCGACTGAAGGGCAAAGTAGCGATCGTGACGGGCGCGGGCACAGGTATCGGCGAAGCTATCGCGCATAAATTCTCGCGCGAAGGCGCGCTTTTGCTTCTCGCCGGTCTGCCCGGCGATCCGGTGCAGGATGTTGCCGCTGCGATCGTGGCAGCCGGAGGAAAAGCCGAAGCCTTCCTTGGCGATTTGTCTGAGGAGGACCAAGCACGGGAATGCGTCGAAGCCGCCATTCGGCGTTACGGGCGGATCGAGGTGCTTGTCAACAACGCAGGAATATTTATAGCGAACGCAGAAACCGACGAATATCGCATCGAAGATTTCGACCGGACCATCCGCGCCAACAATCGGACTGCATTTCTGATGACCAAGTTCGCCATCCCGCATCTGCACAAAACACGCGGCAACATCCTGTTTACAGGGTCCGAAGCCGGAATAAACGGCTCCGCGAACTTTACTCCCTACGGCGCAAGCAAAGCGTTTCTGCACGCGTTCGCGAAAGGCGTGGCGCTGGAGCAGGCGAAATATGGCGTGCGCGCGAATTGCGTCTGCCCCGGCGCGATCGACACAGCCTGGACCCGCGGTCCCGGCGGGCCGCTCAGCTCAGAAATCCAACAAACGATAGACGGCATGGTCCCGCTCGGCCGCCGCGGCACGCCGGAAGAAATGGCCAATATCTTCGCGTTCCTAGCTTCCGACGAGGCCAGCTACATCACAGGCGCATTGCTGCTCGCCGATGGCGGCGTAACACCGGCAAAAGGGCCCATGGGACAGTTTGTGCCCGACGAATTGCGCCGCGCTCCTGCCGCCACGCTACCGCTGCGCCACTCACACGACGGCCTTCGCGGCAAGCAAGTCTTCCACGCGAAGTAGGGTCGCCGCGCGTGCTGGAATGCGCCGCGATCTTACGCTAGGACGATCAAGTCAATTTCCACGCGGACATCTCGCGGCAGCCGCGCTGCTTCCACCGTCGAACGCGCGGGCGGATTCGATGGAAAATATTTGGCGTAAACCTCGTTCATAGCCGCGAATTCATTCATGTCCTTCAGATAGACTGTCGCTTTCACCGCGCGATCGAGCGATGACCCTGCCGCCTCCACGATTGCCTTTAAATTTTCCAATACGCGTGTGGTTTGCTGCGCTATGCCGCCGTCCACTAACTGATTCGTTGCTGGGTCGAAAGCCACTTGCCCGGCAGTGAATACAAATCCGCCGGCCTTTACTGCTTGCGAATACGGGCCAATCGCCTTCGGCCCCTTCTCCGTGCAGATGATTTCCTTCATTCCTCCTCCGTTTCCACGTCGCTCAGCGCGTGCTGAACCTTCGCGATGTCTGATGCATTAATTATCTTGTGGGCGCGGGAGCATCGGCGCGAAGCGGATACCTGGCGCGGAAATCGCTCGGAATTCCTTTCCCGTCGAGCCACTCACGGAACGTTGGTCCCAGTTGGCGTCCCGTCGATTGCTCGAGCACCGACCGCAGCACGTGGTAGTCCACTTCCTGTCCGCGCAAGCTCGTTAGCATATGGGCGATCCCCGCGCGAACGGACGCTTCGCCGTACGCGTCCTCTAATGCGATGTAAAACAGCGGAGCTTTGGCTAAGGCAATTCGCCGCTGTGGCGCTGGGCTGCTGGCCATCGTTGCCGCGATGGGGGTCTCGTCCGAGTCTTTCGTGGCCGCATCGTAGCGCTGCAGATACGCGTAAATTCTCTGTTGGCGTCCGGAAGGCCCTCTGCGCGATTCGTCCGCCACGACCGACGCGTACTCCGGCAGTCCATCCCCCATACCGATCTCGGCCTCAACGCTTGGGAACACTTCTTCATCGAACCAGTTTCGCGCCAGCGCTTCACCGACCAATTCGAAAAACCGCTCGCTGTCGATTCCCAGGTCAAACGCAGCGGGATTCAGCAGCGCGCCGCCGGGAAAACTCACGGCCGCGGCGTCGCCACGCCCGCCGACAGGGCTTTGAACTGATGCGGATTCCACCACGCTGGGTGCGGCAATGTTCCGGTCAAATGAGCCGAAGTCCTTCGTCAGCGAATTCCAGATAATCGCGACCTGCCGCGCTGATGCGGCTGTTTTCTCTGACAGCGGCTGAGTGGTCCAGAAAACCGTGGCATTCCGGCTGCCGTTTGTCGGCCATATCGCGTATCGTCCGGCTACAGCAAACGCTCCCAATGCCCTGGCGTTCACTTCGTAGCGACGTTCGATTTCACTGCCAAATCGTTTCTGGCCTTTCGGCGCACCGCCCGCCATCACGGCGAAATTCGCTGGCACTCGAATCTGGTAATTCATCCGCGGCGGGCGTGAAGGATACGACGCCAGCAGATGTTTGGCCGGCTGAAGGTGCGGCGCCCATCCGCGCACGCCTAGATGAAAGCTTTCCGGCTCGATGGTCACGTATGACGAGAATTGGACCGGTGATCGCAGCGTGTAATCGAAACGTAATTCCAGCTTCTGCTTCCTCATCCACGCCTTCGCAAAAGTGATGCGCACTAGGTCTGGCTGCGATGGCGACTCGTCGAGCGGTAGCGCGGAGGGCGTTGTTTCCACTCCGTCCACCTCGATGCGCAGGTCCGTTCTCCCTGTGGTTTCCGACGAAGGAAGTCGCGCATCAATGAACCGGAGTTCGCTGGTACCGGAATTTCGCAGCGTGAAATCGACGTGAATGGCTAGCGCCGGATTCTGACCTGGTATGAAACGGATCTCGCGGGTCTCCCGCGCAATCTGATATCCGGGCGCGAGCGCTACCGCGCAACCGACGGCGCACATCGCGCAAATAACTGCGACCCATCCGGCGAGCGAACTCGAAATGCTTTGTCTCAACGTGGCAAGATTTTAAGGGTGCTTGCAAGGGCAGAAAAGCTGAAAATCGAAAACGAGTCGATTCGGTGGACTCTCAAGAGAAAGAAGCTGGCTGTAGTATGAAGGCGGATCGCAGGAAGCCGCTCAGCCCGCCAATCAGCTCAAGAGCCCCCGAAATGGCGCAAGATTTCGGCTTCACTTGCGCCGCGATGGCGATAGGCCAGAATCGCTCGTCCTTGCGATTCTGGAACTGCCCTCTGGACCAGTTGGAGAAGCGTCGACTGACGCACGCCAGTATTTTTCAATTGAGCGAGTGTGGCGCCGGAAAGGACCGATTTGCCGCGAGCACGCTGACGGGCCTCTTCCATGACGATGGCGTCAGATATGCCTGCAAGCTTCATCGCCTGTAACTCGCCCCATCCGAGGCCCAATTGGTCGATTCTCGCGAGCTCGAGGATATCGGTGTCGCTCATTCCAGCTTGTGCTAAACCAGCGACAGCATCACCAGCGTCGAAAGGGCGATTGCGCCCTCTATAGATTTCGACAAGCGCGACGCAGTCAGCGTCCGCGAATCCACTCTGGTGGGCTTTTGCGATCTCGCCCACTTCCACGGAGCTGATTTTCAGCGCGTCCAGCCGCTGGACGGCCGCATAGCTCATCCCACTGCTCTCAAGCGGCGAAGTATCGACGGGTTTTAACCGGCTACAGCCGGTCCATAACATTGTGAGCGTCCCGCAAATCGCCGCTCCGCGGGCAACGGCACGAATTCCGCGCAAAGGACGCCCGTCGCGCACGAACGCACATGACAGTAGCTTTCCCATAGGCCAATTTTACGCTTGTGTTTTCGATGAAACTCGGCGTGTGCGGAACTGCTAACGCTAAGGGCGAACATTCACACGTTGTAAACTCGCTCGATATCGAACACACCCGTTATCCGCCTGATGCCGGCGAGGATGTATTCCAGCTGCTTGCGGTCGCGAACGTCGAGCGCAACATCAATTCTTGCGCGAATCTCGACGCCGCTGCTCTCAAAAGTACGAATGTTGGCGCCAGCATCGCTGATCACGCTGGTGATGGCGGCAAGCATGCCCGGGCGATCCTCGGTAAAAATCCGCAGGCGTACCGGAAAAGTTGAATGCGAGCCGCTGCCCCACTCGACCGGTATGCGCCGCTCGGGCTCGTACAGAAGGTTTTGCACGTTGGGGCAGATTTTGCTGTGCACCGCGATACCGCGTCCGCGCGTCACATAGCCGATGATGTCGTCACCGGGGATCGGATTGCAACACTTGGAGCGGTAGACCATCAAATCATCGTGGCCGCGAACCACGATGGTGGCTTCGTCCATGCCCAGCAGGTGTTTGACTGTTGTGGCAAGTTTCGGCGGCTTCTCTTCTGCGGATTCGGCGAGGGGCTCACCGGTGGCCTTTGCCAGCACTTGCCGAGCGGACCATTTTCCGTACCCCAGCTCCGCGTAGAGGTCTTCCATTCGCGCGCACCCATATTCCTGCGCTACGCGGTGCCAATCCTCGTTCGAAATGCGTTTCAAATTCACGCCTGAATGGCGCGCCTCCTTCTCCAGCAACCGCCGCCCCACATCCGTCGCCTCCTCGCGCTCGTGCAGGTGAATCCATTGGCGGATCTTCGTGCGCGCCCGCGGCGTGTGCACCAGCGAGAGCCAATCGCGAGACGGCGCGTGGCCCTTCTGCGTGATCACTTCGACCACATCGCCATTCGCCAGCACGTGCCTCAGCGGCACCATTTCGCCGTTCACCTTTGCGCCGGCGCACTGATGCCCGACTTCCGTGTGAACGGCATATGCAAAATCAATCGGCGTTGAGCCGCGCGGCAGAACAACCACGCGCCCCTTCGGCGTAAACGTGTAGACCTCTTCGGGGTACAGATCGACGCGGAGCGTGGAAAGGAATTCGCTCGGCTCCTGCATCTCCTGAACCCATTCAATCAGTTGCCTCATCCACACGATCCGCTGGTCGTCCGCCGTTGAGGCCGCGTGCCCATCCTTGTATTTCCAGTGCGCCGCCACGCCCTGTTCGGCAATCCGATGCATTTCCTGCGTGCGAATCTGTACTTCGAATGGCTGCCCGGAATGAATGACCGTGGTGTGCAACGACTGGTAGAGATTCGGGCGCGGCATGGCGATGTAATCCTTGAATCTGCCGGGTACCGGGCGCCAGATCTGATGGATTACACCGAGCGCCGCATAGCAATTCTTGACTGTGTCGGTGATGACGCGAACCGCCAGCAGGTCGTAGACCTGGTCGAGCATTCTCTGCTGCTTTTGAATCTTTAGGTGCAGAGAATACAAACGCTTCACCCGCGCCTGCACCTCAGCTGGGATGCCGCTCTCCACCATTTTTTCCCGAATCGAGTTCTGCACTTCTTCCAGGAATTTGTCGAAAACTTTCTGCTTCGACGCGACTCTCTTCTGCAACTCAAGAAACGCTTCCACCTCCAGGTAGCGGAACGCCAAATCCTCCAGTTCGCCGCGTATTAAGCCCATGCCCAGCCGGTTGGCAACCGGCGCGTAAATATCGAGCGTTTCGCGCGCGATCCGCTGCTGCCTGTCGGGCTCGAGATATTCCAGCGTGCGCATGTTGTGCAACCGGTCCGCAAGTTTCACCATTACCACACGAACATCGTTGACCATGGCCAGGAGCATCTTGCGAACGTTTTCCGCCTGGCGATCCTCCGGCGCGAGCAAGTCCAGACGGCTAATCTTGGTTACGCCCTCGACAAGCCGTGCAATATCCGGCCCGAACAGCTCCGATAATTTTGTAACTGAAACCTTGGCGTCTTCCACCACATCGTGCAGCAGCGCGGCGCAGATCGAGGTGGAGTCCAGCTTCATGTCTGCCAGAACGTGCGCCACTTCGACGGGATGCGAAAGATACGGCTCACCCGAAAGCCGCAATTGTGATTTGTGTTGTTCTGCCGCGAAATCGTAGGCACGCCGCAGCAATTCGAGGTCGTCACCCGGCCGGTTCCGGTGGACCTTGTCGATCAGTTCCATGAAGCGCAGATCGACGACCCGGCGGGCGCCGGCACTGACGGCGGGATTGTTCATGGCGCTCATCTGCGTGCACCCATTCTACGCCCGGATTTGCGCAGGGGAATCAATCCGCTGATTTCGACGTTACTGGCCCGCGACTGCGGCGCGGCATCTGCGTTGAAGCCAGGGCGATAGGCGGATAAGCTCCTCACATGGATTGCGGTAACGTGTTCGCCAAGCTAAGAAGCGTCACAATTGTTTCGACGGTTTTGCTCGTAGCGACTATCGGTCACGCGGGACAAATTGACAGCCACAAAGATCATGCGAGCAAATCGGCTCGAGCCGAAGGCGCCGCGCTCTACAAACGCCATTGCGCGGTCTGCCACGGCGATGACGCGAAGGGCGGCTCCGCGCCGCGTTCCGCAATATTCACCGAGCGTGCTCCTAACCTCACAATCCTGGCACAACGTCACGATGGAACATTTCCGGCGGATTACGTCACTAATGTATTGCATTGCGGGGTCAAAATGACCGGCCACGGCTCCGCCGAAATGCCGGTCTGGGGCTCTATTTTCAAAGCGTCGGCGATGGGCGATGACGTGCAAGTGAACCGACGTATCGCCGCCCTCACCGCCTATCTGAAATCGCTGCAGGCTAAGTAGGCGATATTTTCGATTCGGCTGCGTATGACGTAAGACTCACGCAAGGAACGCAGGGGCGCGACAATTGTTAGTCCGCGAACAGTAGGAGCGCTGGCCGTTGGCGACGTCACTCGTTAGCGCCAGAGGCTGAAAGGCGCGTCACACGACGCCCACAAAACCACAGTGAGCTGTTACTTCGACTGCTCAAGCGCTTCGATTAAGGCAGGAACGATTTCGAAGAGATCGCCGACGATTCCGTAATCCGCCACCTCGAAAATTGGCGCATTCTGGTCCTTGTTAATCGCTGCAACCGTGCGTGAAGCTTTCATCCCCACCACGTGTTGGATCGCGCCGCTGATTCCCAGCGCGAGATACAGCTTTGGCGCGACGGTCTGGCCCGAGCTGCCGATCTGCCGATCCATCGGCAGCCAGCCTTCGTCGCAAATTGGCCGGGACGCGCAAATCTCACCGTTCAAAAGCTTCGCCAGCTTCTCGGCCATGGGAATGTTTTCCGGTGCTTTGATGCCGCGCCCGATCGATATCAGGATTGGCGCCTGCGTTAAATCGACCGCCTGCTTCGCCTCGCGGAATCTTTCCAGCGGTTTGGTGCGAATTTGTTCCGGTTTGAGCTCTACGGTTACCGGTTTGACCGGAGCTTTGCCACTTCCACGCTTCGCCAACAGATCTGCGCGAAACGCCCCTGCCTGGAACGTCGCCACCCAAGGCGCTGCGCCGGTAAAAATGACGTCAGACGCCGTACGCCCCTGAAACATCTGGCGGACGAAAATCAACTTCCCGTTTTCGTACCGGTAGCCGATGCAATCACCAATCAACCCCTTTTGCATCGAGGCAGCGAGCTTCGGCGCGAAATCCCGTACCTGGTACGTGTGCGGCAGCAGCACCAAGTCCGATTTGGCGCTTTCGATCACCTGGCGTAGCGCCAGCGAAAACCCATCCGGAGTATATTTCTCGAGCAGATCGTGTTCGACGATCAGCACTTCGTCAAGTTGATACCCGGCGAGTTCTTCCGCGAGCGACGTCATGCCTTTGCCGATCACCACTCCCGAAACAGAACCGCTGGTCTGCTTCGCAATCTCCTGCGCAGCCATAAGCGTCTCGAAGCTGACGCGATTCCATTGCGCGTCATGCTGCTCGGTAATCAGTAGGATTTTCATGGCTCAGATCACCCGCGCTTCGTGACGTAGTTTCTCCAGAAGCTTTGCTGCGGCTTCTTTCGGCGAACCGGTGATGAATTCCGTCTTTTTGGTTTTTTGCGGGACGTAAATTCGCTCGATCTTCTCCGTTGGCGCGTCCTGCACACCGAGTGAGGCGCGCTCCACCGTAGCGATCTCCTTCTTCTTCGCGGCCATGATGCCCTTCAGTGTCGCGTAACGAGGTTTGTTAATGCCCGACTGAATCGTGAGCACGGCTGGGAGCGGCGCTTCGACCCACTCGAACCACCCAGCCTCGAGTTCGCGCTTCAGTTTCACACGCCGGTCGAGCATTTCGATCGCCATGATGATGGTTGCATGTGGCCGCCCGAGCAACTCCGCCAGAAGGACGCCGGTCTGGCCAAATCCCTGATCATCGCTTTGTAATCCCGTCAAAATCAGGTCGAAATCTTCCTTTGCCATCGCCGCGGCCAGCGACCGCGCCGACGCCAGTGGATCAAGCCTAAAAAACTCCGCGTCGGCCACGTGAATGCCTCGATCCGCGCCCTTTGCCAGAGCCTCCTTGATTGTTTGCTTGGCGCGCTCGGGACCCATGGAGACCGCCACCACTTCGCCGCCGTGCTTTTCCTTCAGCCGCAGAGCTTCTTCAAGCGCGTAGGCGTCCGGCTCGTTGGTTTCGAAACCGATGTCCGACTCGCGGATCCAGGCGCCCGATTCCGCAATCGTGAGCGGCGCGTCTTTGGCGGGAACTTGCTTCACGCACACACCGATCTTCACTTGATCCTCCCGGCCGGCAGCAAATCTTGAATATCGGCGATTTCCGCCCGATGCTCAGTGACGTAAATCACTCTTCCCATCGTTTAAATATCAGCGATGCGTTTGTTCCGCCGAAGCCGAACGAATTAGAGAGCGCGTAACGAACCTCCGCCTTGCGCGCCTGATTGGGAATGTAATCGAGGTCGCATGCGGGGTCAGGCTTTTCATGGTTGATTGTCGGGGGCAATATCTGGTCGCGCAGCGCCAACACGCTGACGCCTGCCTCCAGTCCACCCGCGCCGCCCAGCAAATGCCCGGTCATTGATTTGGTCGAGCTGATTGGCACTTTCTTTGCGCGGTCCCCGAATACGCGCTTCAGCGCCTCTGTTTCGATCGCGTCGCCGATCGGCGTAGACGTTCCGTGCGCGTTCACGTAGCCGATATCCTCGGGCTGAATCTTCGCATCCTTCAGCGCCGCCATGGAAACGCGATATCCCCCATCACCGTGCTCCGCGGGCTGCGTAATGTGGTGGGCGTCGCCGGACATTCCATACCCCACGATTTCCGCCAGAATTTTGGCTCCCCGTCGCCGCGCGGATTCGAGCGATTCCAGGATTAAGACTCCCGACCCTTCGCCGACGATAAAGCCGTCGCGCTCCGAATCGAACGGACGGCTCGCCCGCTCCGGCTCATCATTACGCGTAGAAAGCGCGCGCATCGCTGCGAACCCGCCGATGCCCATCGGCGTGACCGCCGCTTCAGCCCCGCCCGCGATCATGATTTCAGCGTCGCAACGCTGAATGATCTTGAATGCGTCGCCTACCGCATGCGCGGACGCGGAACATGCCGTCGCCGTGGCCGAATTCGGACCTTTGGCTCCGTAGCGAATCGACACGTTTCCCGAGGCCAAATTCACAATCGCCGCAGGAATGAAAAAGGGAGAGATTTTGCCGGGGCCGCCTTGCAGATACTTCGAATGCTCGCGCTCAATTACGTCGAATCCGCCGATGCCCGACCCGATAAAAACGCCCGCCGCATCCGCCAAGTCCGGGCCAATCTTCAGTTCAGCTCCGCGAACGGCGAATTCCGTTGCCGCCAGCGCCAGCTGTATGAAGCGGCCCATTTTTTTCAGCTCTTTTTTGTCCACCCAATTGAGTGGATCGAACCCCTTCACTTCTCCGGCGATGCGGCAGTCGAATCCGCTGGCGTCAAAGTGCGTAATCGGCCCAATGCCGCTTTTGCCCGCGAGCAAACTGGCCCATGTCTGGTCGGTTCCGATACCGCATCCGCAGACCAGCCCAACGCCCGTGACAACCACTCGGCGGCTCAACGATGCTTCTCCTGTTTGGGATGGGACGACCCGCCTGCCGATCGGCAGGCGTACTGGATTTACTTGCTCGCCTTGGCGTGCTTATCGATGTACTCGATCGCGTCCTTCACCGTCGCAATCTTTTCGGCATCCTCATCCGGGATCTCAATGCCGAAAGCTTCCTCGAAAGCCATGACCAGCTCGACCGTGTCGAGCGAGTCGGCGCCGAGGTCGTCCACGAACGAAGCGCTGGGAGTCACTTCGCCTGCATCCACTCCGAGCTGCTCGACAATGATTTGCTTCACGCGTTCTTCAACGCTGGCCATTCTTTGTGTTCCTCCGATATCGTTGCCTGAGGCCCCCAGGCTGCGCCACGGGCGGGGGCTGCACCCTGCGTAACCTGAACATTCTATGCGTGCTCAGCAATCGGGTCAACCTTTGCTCGTGCGGGTAATTCGCCTCGGGGCGATGTGCGTCAGAGGAACACAACCGATCGCAGAGATGATCTGGGCAGCACGAACGGTGATCGCCGTCGGGACCAAAATCGCGTTAACGATTGCCCCATCCGAGCGCCGCCGGCGCTATTTTCGACCGCAACAGACCAGCCGGATGTATGCTGGACGCGGTTTGGTTTCGTGATTCCGGCGCGAGAGGAGGAAAAAACTTTTGGCTCGCACGCCGCAAAGCGTGGCACTGACGCAAGTACTCGAATGGGATGAAGGGACAGTGCGCCGGAAGGAAGATTTCTTAGCGGCGGAGGAGCCCCTGGAAATTCGCATCGGCGAGCATCCGCTGAGCGTGACTATGCGCACCCCGGGACACGACCTCGAATTGGCCGCTGGCTTTTTGTTTACGGAGGGGATTGTCGAGAGGCGCGCACAAATCTTGGATCTCGAGGAAAACGCAGGCGATAGTTCGGCAAATCGCACCAACACGGTGCGGGCGCGGCTGGCACCGGAAGCGATGCCGGATTTTGTGAAGTTGCGGCGGCATTTTTTCGCCGCATCGAGCTGCGGGATTTGCGGTAAGGCTTCGATTGACGCGGTGCGCGCCCGGGCGATCGCGCCACTAAGCGACCGGTTCCAAATCGCAGCGGAGGTTCTCATCCGCATGCCCGAGGCGCTGCGGGAATCGCAGGCCGTGTTTGACCGGACTGGCGGATTGCATGCAGCGGCGCTTTTCGATGCGAACGGCGAGTTGCTGGTGGTCCGCGAGGACATCGGGCGGCACAATGCGGTCGATAAAGTGATCGGCTGGGCGCTGCTGAACGAGCGCGTCCCGCTTTCAAACACCGTGCTGATGGTGAGCGGGCGCGGCGGGTTCGAGATCATACAGAAGGCTGTAGTGGCGGGGTTGCCGGTCGTCGCGTGCGTCTCGGCGCCGTCGAATCTGGCTGTCCAGCTCGCTCGCGAAATGCGGCAGACGTTGATTGGATTTTTGCGCGGCACACGGCTGGTGGTTTACGCCGGCGAGGACCGAATCGCTCAGACTTAACTGCGCTCGATCTTCTTGCGGCGCATGGACGCGCCCTTCGGAGCGAAAACGCCGAGCGCAGGTTGATCAAGTCGCTCGAAGCCGCCGCTGAAGCGGGGCTGGCTTTGTGCCGCTACCTCGCTAACCAAGGCCGGCCTCCCGCGAACTGCCGCCGGCCGCGGCCGCGCGACGTTCCACGATCATAACCCGAAAGGCTTCAAGAAGCGGCCGGTCCCACCAGCCACGCTTGGCCTCTTCCTCCATAATTGCGAGCGCAACCGCAGAAGGCGACGCTTTGCGATACGGACGATTTGTCGTAAGCGCATCGTAGACGTCCGCAAGTTGCAGGATCGCCGCCGTAACGGGAATCTGCGAGTTTCGCAAGCCGTCTGGATATCCGGAGCCGTCGTGGCGTTCGTGATGATGCCGAATAATCGGAAGCACCAGGCGAAACGTGCGCAGCGGAGCACAGATTCGTTCACCGACTACCGGGTGCTCGCGGATCACGCGCATCTCTTCTTCAGAAAGCGAGCTGGGCTTGAGCAGAATTGCGTCCGGCACCGCGACCTTGCCGATATCGTGGACGATTCCCGCGCGGCGCAGCGCTCGAATCTGATCTTCCGGCAATCCCAATTTCTCTCCGAGCTGCGACGACATATTCGCCAGCCGCTCGCAATGTCCGCGCGTGTACGGATCGCGCGCCTCGATGCTTTGCGCCAGGCTAAAGAGGACGGATTCAGCGTGCTCGAGCTCATCGGTGAAAAGTTTCAGGCGAACCAGCGAGCGAACACGCGCCATCAGCTCGTTAATGTCGATCGGCTTGCTGAGAAAATCCTCCGCGCCAGAATTGATGCCTTGAATGCGATCCTCAGTTGCGGAAAGTCCAGTGATCAGCACCACAGGAGTGAGCCGCGATTCGGGCGTGGCCTTGATGCGACGGCACACTTCCAAACCATTCATTCCCGGCATTAGGATATCGAGAAGCACCAGGTCCGGGCGGAATGAGGCGCAGGTCGCGAGTGCGGACGGGCCGTCGCTCGCTTCGCATACTTCGTAGCCTTCGCGGCGAAGAAGAATAGCCAGACCACTGCGAGCGGCTATCTCGTCATCAACGATAAGAATTCGTTCAGCCATGCGTTGCTTGCGGCACGCCGGAATCATACAGAATCATGCGGCGCCACGAAACCCGCAAAAAGTTTCTATTCGATGCGCTCGAGCCGAGGCAAGGGATTGCTTCGCGGTTCGTCGAAATAAATGTATCCTGTCCGTTATTTTAGGACAATCCGGAAATGCCGGCGGCAAATACCTGCACCGCCGTGATTCCTAGTACTCGCGAGGATCGATGAAAAGAACGCTCCCACCGGAATTATTGGGCGAAGTGGCGACGCGGCTCGAGCGCGCACACCAGGCATTTCAACGGCGTTATCCGGGCGCGCCCGCGGAGCGACAGCCGGTTCACGTTGTGTACGGCGGAGCGCATCTTTTTCGCGCGAATACTGTCCGCAAGATGGGCGAACTGGCGCTGCGTTCGCTCGATGATTACGCGCCGGATTTCGCGGTGTTCGCGAAGGCGCTGGGATTCTCCGGCACCGGCACGTTCCCTGGGTCGGCGGATGCGATCGCCGCGATTGCCAGATCGGCTGAAGCCGATCCATCCGCGGCTCGGCGGGAGAACGGAGCCGCGTGGTTTGCGCACACCGTGTATCGTCGAGTGAGCGACAAGCTGCGGCGCGAGCCCGTGGAAGATTACCGCATCGATTTCGAAGATGGGTACGGGAATCGTCCTGATGACGAGGAGGACGCGCATGCCGCCGCCGCCGCAGAACAGGTCAGCGCGGCAAAAAATGACGGGCAACTGCCTCCCTTCCTAGGGATTCGCGTCAAGCCCTTTTCGGAAGAACTGCGCGATCGCAGTGTGCGCACGTTGGACGTCTTCTTGACTGCGCTGGCGGAAAAGACGCGCGGCGAGCTGCCGAGACCGTTTTATATCACGCTTCCAAAAGTGACGCTGCCCGATGAGGTGGCGGCCCTCGCGGATCTCTGTTCGCGGTTGGAACCGATACTCGACCTCGAACCTGGCGTTCTGCGAATCGAAATTATGATCGAGACGCCGCAGGCAATTTTGAACGAGCGCGGCGAAGCAGGCCTGCTGGCACTCGTGACTGCCGCGCGAGGGCGCTGCGTGGCAGCGCATTTCGGGCCTTACGACTACACCGCTTCCCGGAACATCGCATCCGTTTACCAGCCGATACGCCATTTCGCATCGGATTTCGCGCGCGAACTGATGCAGGTATCGCTCTCGGGAACGGGAATTCGTTTGGCGGATGGACCGACGAACATCATGCCGATTCCTCCCTATCGAGCGAAGGAAGGCGGATCGCTTGCGCAGCGGCAGGTGGACGAAAATCGCGACGCTGTGCATCGCGCTTGGAAAATCCATTTTGAGAATGTGGGCCGGTCACTGGCAAACGGATTCTATCAAGGATGGGATTTGCACCCCGCGCAGCTTCCCGCACGATACGCAGCGGTCTATTCGTTTTTCTTGGAGAACCTAGAACCTGCCGCGGACCGGCTGCGAAATTTCATCGAAAAAGCTGCGCAGGCGACGCGCGTAGGCCAGGTGTTCGACGACGCCGCAATGGCCCAAGGCCTACTGAACTATTTCCGGCAGGCGATCAATTCCGGGGCAGTGACGCCGGCGGAAGTGCAGCAACTCACGGCAGTTACGGCAGATGAATTGCGCGCTGGATCATTCGTGAAGATCCTGGAAAACCGCAAGTAGACTCAGGGTTGAACAACAGCCATCTCGAATTCCCGCTAGTGCACGGGCGCGCGGCGACCGCGCCCTTTAGACGCTTTCATTAGAAACAGCAGCGGGATAACGGCCAGGCAAATCATGCTCATGACCCAGAAATTATCGACGAAAGATAGCATCATGGCCTGGCGTTGAAGCTGCGAGTAGATCAACTGCTGCGCCGTGATCGCAGCATGGGCCGCGTCGAGCCCGCGAGATATCAACTGGTGGATCACGTGGCTGAGCGCCGCCTGATAATGCTGATTCGTGGGCGTAAAGCTGGGCACCAGCCGCTGCTGGTGAAATTGCGCGCGACGGGCAAGCATGGTCGTCACGAAAGAAATGCCGGTGCTCGCACCAATATTGCGAGCGAGGTTGATGAAACCGGTAGCGTTGTTCGTTTTGGCGGGAGGAACGAAGGAAAAGGCCATTACATTTATGGGGACGAAAAGAAAAGCGGTGCCGGTGCGCGAAATGGCCCAATCCACAACGGTCGTACTCATGCCGACCTCGAGCGTGAAGCGCGAAAGTTGCCAGAGTCCAACGGAGATCACGCAAAGGCCGATCACCACGATCCAGCGAGGCTCGAACCGCCCCAGCAGCCATCCGACGAACGGCAGAAAACCGAGTAGGACCAACCCGCCGGGCAGAAGCGCCAATCCGCTTTGCATCGCCGTGTAACCCATCAGCGTTTGCAGCATAATCGGCAAAAGCACGGTCGTCCCGTACATCACCACGCCGAGCACGTACATCATGAACGTCGAAATAGCGAAGTTGCGGTCCTTCAGCAGGTGCAGCTCGATCACGGGGTCCTTGGCGTGTAGCTCCCAGATAATCAGCGCGATCAGGGCCGCACCGGAGATCACTGCGCCCCACATGATGAACGGCGAGCCGAACCAATCGTCACGCTCGCCCTTATCGAGAACGATTTGTAGGAATCCAAGCCCCACGGCTAGCAGACCGAGGCCGATGAAATCGATGCGCAGCCCTTCTCTGAGCGTTTTGCGAATCTCGCCTCGAGGGTCGATGATCAGAACCGATGTGAGCAGCAGCGAAACGATGCCAACTGGCACATTAAGGAAGAAAATCCACCGCCAAGTGTAGCTATCGGTGATCCAGCCGCCGAGCGTCGGACCGATCGTGGGCGCGAGAACCACTCCCATGCCGTAAATGGCCATGGCCATTCCTTGTTTCTCGCGCGGAAAACTATCTACCAGGATCGCTTGCGAGATGGGCTGCAGGCCTCCACCCCCTGCGCCCTGAATTGTGCGAAAAAGGACCAGCAGAGGCAGCGAGGGCGCGAGGCCGCACAGCAGCGAACTTAGCGTGAAAACCACCACGCAGCCCATGAAGAATCGTTTTCGGCCGAAAAGGGTGGAAAACCACCCGGTGAGCGGCAGCACGATGGCGTTTGATACAAGATACGAGGTCAAAACCCAGGTGCTCTCGTCGACTCCGGCCGAAAGGCTCCCGGCAATGTGCGGAAGCGACACGTTGGCCACACTGGTGTCCAGCACTTCCATGAACGTCGCCAGCATCACCGTCATGGCAATGAGCCATGGATTCACTTGCGGCGCGGAATATTCGACGACGGCCTCGATTCGCGGTTGGGCAGTATCACTCATTCGTGAGCGTGCGGTTTCGTTCGACGCATTGAATGCTAGCGTGATTCAGTCAAATTGAAAATCAATCTCTCGGCCGGCTCGGGCTCTCCTTCGGCCCGTGCTACTTCCGGTTTTTCGGCGGGCAACTCTCAAGATATGTACAATCGCATCATGTCTGACCGCCGAGCCGGCCATCGGCTTCGGAGGTTCCCGGATGACAGCCACCTCGACAGTCGAATTTTTGCTCTTGCTGATGATTCTCGCGTCAGCCATTGCCGTAGTGGCGCTGCGGCTGCGGATTCCATACACGGTGGCGCTGGTGATAGCCGGCTTGATTCTCGGGTCAGTGCGCGTCGGCCCGCTCGAGAGTTTGTACCAGGGACAGGCCCCCAATTGGCTGGCGCCCAACGTAATCCTGATGCTGTTCTTACCAGGATTGCTCTTCGAAGGGAGCGCCCGGATCAACGTCCGGCAACTGCGGCAAAATCTGGTACCGATTCTGATCCTGGCCAATGTAGGCGTCGTGATCGCAACGCTGTTCACCGGATATGCGCTTCACTGGGCGATCGGACTTCCACTCTTCGTAGCCCTGCTCTTCGGGGCCATCATTTCGGCCACAGACCCAATTTCCGTTCTGGCAATTTTCCGGGAACTCTCCGTCGGAAAGCGGCTCTCTTTGCTCGTCGAAGCGGAAAGTCTGGTCAACGACGGAACCGCGGTGGCTCTGTTTCAAATCCTTCTCGCTGGAGTCTTGACGGGGCAGCTTCATGTCGGCACTGGCGCGATAGAATTTTTCACCTCGGTTCTCGGCGGATCGGCGATTGGGCTGGGCCTCGGATATCTGGCGAGCTTCATCACCATGCAAATCGACGATCCGCAGATCGAGATCACGCTGACGACGATTCTGGCCTACGGATCGTACGTCGTCGCCAACCAACTGCATGTCTCTGGAGTGTTAGCAACTGTGCTGGCGGGCATCACGGTCGGCAACGTTGGCGCGAAGTTCGGAATGAGCGTGCGCACGCGAATGGCTCTGTGGGCATTCTGGGATTACTTCGCGTTTGTAATCAATTCGATCGTTTTCCTGCTCATCGGAATCGAAGTGCACATCGGCGAGCTATTGGATCGGTGGCCGGAGATCTTGCTGGCTATCGGCGCGGTGATTGTCGGTCGGGCGGCGGCCGTTTACGGGCTCGTGCCGGTCAGCAACGCTTTCAGCGGAAAAATTCCCGCGCGATGGCGGCACGTGCTGGTGTGGGGCGGCCTGCACGGTTCGCTCTCATTGGCGCTCGCTCTCAGCCTCAGTCACAACTTCCCGTACCGACAGGACATTCTGGCGTTCACAGTCGGCGTGGTGGCGTTTTCGATCATTGGACAAGGATTGACGATGAAGCCGCTCCTGCGGCTGCTTAATATCACCGCGAGCCCGGAGACAGAGCACGCCGCCTCGCGAATCGAGCAACAGGCGGTGCGATCGCAAGTCGTGGAATTGGAGCAAATGTTGAAAGCCCGGACCATTTCGCCCTCAGTCTATGCACTGCTGAGCAGCCATTTGCTCGGCCGGCACGAGGAGGCGAGTACTCACGCCGAGGCATTGACCGCACGCGACGGAACGGGAGCTGGCGATGAAGTGCAGACGGCGCGCATGCGCCTGTCGGTCGCGGTGCGCCAAACGGTTCATCAAGCGGTGCGGGAGGGCGAGATCAGCGTCGAATCAGGCGAAAAGATCATCGATTCAGCCGAGCAGCAGCTTGAGAAAGTCGTGCTGGAAGACGATGCGAACGGCAGCCCCTGAACGCGCCTTCGAACCTGGGCGAGTTAATCGTGCGCCGCCGGCCCGCTCAACTGAACGAGCGAACTGGCGCCGGCCGATCCGCCCGCGAGCGTTTGCGGCGCGCGCCAGGCATCGATCGCGGCGATCTGGTGCACGCAGGATACGGTACAGCGTGGCGCGCAGCCTTTCTTGGTTAAAAACTCCCGGCGGCGCTGGTCCTCGGTGTATTCGAACAGCGGAATGCCTGGATACCCGCGCTGCTGCGAACAGTAGTGGACCAGCCCGTCTTCGCAGATGTACAGATAGCGTGACCCCGCACGGCACCGCCAATTGTTTTCGCGTCCAGCCGCGATATTGTGTTGGAAGCCATTGATCCGCGTGAACGATCGCTTGCCGAGCGACATGATCTCCTCGAAAATTTCCCGTTCCCGAGGACCAAGCGGTTGCAGCTGGCCATTTCCGTCGTGAATGATGCCAACGGTCGATGTGAACCCCAGTTCAATCGCCCTGCGCGCGATTTGCAGCGCGTCTTCCGGCTTGCGGATGCCGCTGCCTACCACTGAGTTGATATTGACCTGAAACTCCGCGTGCTCAGCCAGCTGCGCGAGCTTCTGGTCCAACACCTTGAGGCTCTTCTTCGAAACGTCGTCCGGCTGCACGTTGTCGATGCTGATCTGCAGGTATTCGAGCCCGGCGCGGTTCAGCCGTTCGATCCGATCGGGAACCAGCAGGTATCCGTTGGTGATCAGGCCGGCGATACTGCCGTTCTTTCTGATCCGTCCGATGATCGCGTCTAATTCGGGATGGAGCAGCGGCTCGCCGCCGCTGATGGTGATGACAGCCGTGCCCATCGCGCCAAGGCGATCGATCCGGCGAGACATCTCCGCGAGCGGGACCGGATTCGAGAAATCGTCAAATTCATTGCAGTAGGTACATGAAAGATTGCACCGGCGCATCGGGATGATGTGCACGAGCAGCGGGTGACGCGTGGAAAGGAGGCCCTTCGCGAGCATTCGAGCCTCGCGCAATTTGCGGTGTGCTGCGCGAAACCGCTTCCGGAATTTTTTCCGTAAGGTCATTGGAAACCATTATGCCATACAGGCGAAGGAGTTACCCCGGGGCTCGCCGAGCCTTACATCGGACCCTGAACGAGTCGGGCCGCTGCCGCCGGACCGCCGCCAACTGTGAGTAGCCTTTACTGATCCTTTTGCTAGAATTTGATTTTTACGCCGGGATGGGCTACGTTTTCAAGGAGCGCGCGTCCTTCTTCTTTGGCCGGAATTTGCTGCAATTCTGTGGGCGTGCATGAAAAGTACGCCAAAGTGCGTTACGGGGGTAGGGGAGAATGTCCGATCCGGTAGCGGAAAAAGTGATGGCTACGCTCGCGTCCGTGAAGCGCATCCCGGCCGACAGCATCAAGCTCGATAGCAACCTGCAGGAAATGGGAATCGATTCGCTGGATGTATTCTCGCTGGTATTCGAGCTGGAAAATGCCTTCCGGATTTCGATCCCCGACGACGATGTGCGCTCGATCAAAACCGTCAACGACGTGGTGGAAGGCATCAAAAAGCTTTTGTCCGCGGCTCCTTCCGAAGCATCCCCCAGCTCGGAACCGACCCCGGCGAATTAGCGCATGCCGCCGCGCCGCG
>JAGWRH010000400.1 GCA_028876695.1 Acidobacteriota bacterium
GGAACCGGCACGCGCGCGGAACCATTGCGCATGTAGATATCCGCGAAATTCACGCCAATGGTGTGATTGCGGACAAGTGCTTCGCCCGGGCCGGGCTTTGGCGTCGGCAAATTTTCGAGCTGGAGTACGTTCGGGTCGCCCGCTTTCGTCACGCGCATCGCTTTCATCGCCGCATCTCCTTTAAGGCGCACGATTATCGTCCCGCGCGACGGCGCGTTCAAGGCGAAATCGTTTTTGGGGAGTGGGTCAGCGGGTGAATTTTGACTGCATGTGTCACGATCCAGAAAATTCGAACTGACCCCCTGCGATCTTTCAGACAGGCGCTCGCAGGCACAATTCGCGCGGTGCGTAGTATGCTTTGCGCGCGGCTTCGCGGGGAGGGAGCGATGAAAGTAGGCGCACGCAACCGGATTGTCGGCAAGATCACGGACATCAAGAAGGGCACGCTGATGTGCCTGGTAAAAGTGGAAATCCCGGCGTCGTCGAGGATGGCTTCGGTGATGACGCTGGAATCGCTCGAAGAGCTGGGGGTGAAGAAGGGCGATGAAGTCGAAATCGTGGTGAAGGCGGTGAACGTGTTGCTGATGAAGTGACGGCGGGAGGGCGCCGCATACTTTCCTTCAACAAGGCAGCGCCCTTACGGAGCAGTTTGTCGCTAGAGCTCGGCGTCGGAGACGAGGAGCTCTTTGGCGCGCTCGGTCGCTTTCACCACGGCTTTGATGAGGGTGACGCGGAGGCCGCCCTCTTCGAGCTCGAGGATGCCGTCGATGGTGCATCCGGCGGGAGTGGTGACCGTGTCCTTCAGCAGAGCGGGATGATGGCCGGTATCGAGCACCATTTTTGCCGCGCCAAGAGCCGTTTGCGCCGCGAGAAGCGTGGCCAGATCGCGCGGCAGGCCCACTTTCACTCCGCCTTCGGCCAGCGATTCCAGGATGATGTAGAGGAACGCCGGCCCGCTGGCGGAAAGACCGGTGATCGCGTCCATATTTTTTTCATCGGCTACGACAGTTTTGCCGACGGCGTCGAAAAGTTTTTGCGCCGTTTCCACGTGCTTGGCTGTGGCGAATTTGCCTTTGCAGATGGCGGTGATGCCCGCGCCGACCATTGACGGGGTGTTGGGCATGGCGCGGATCACGGGGGTTTGCAGGCCGAGGCGGCGCTCGATGTAGTCGGTAGAGACGGACGCGGCGATCGAGATGAGCAGCTTTTTTTCGTCGAGCTCGTCTTTGATTTCGTCGAGCACGTGACCGACGGTTTGCGGTTTCACGCAGACGAGCACCACGTCCGCGCCGCGGACAGCGCCGCAATTGTCGGTGCCGAGCGAGACGGCCAACTTCACGCCGTTTTTTCGCTCGAGCGCGGGGTGCTGCACGGTGGCGCGAATGTTCTGCGGCGAGACGAGATTCTGGCGCACGAACGCCTCGATCAAAATTCCGCCCATTTTCCCGGCGCCCAAGACCGCCAGCCGCACCTGGCTTCCAAACAGTGACATTCGCGTTGTTCCCCTCTCGCGCGGGGCGAATCATGCGCGCAATACGAGCTGCGTTCAACTGGAGAGCTGGTGGCCCGCGCGGAACCCGACGATCATACAAGAGCCTGGAGGATGATGCACGAGATGATGGGAGGGAGAAAAGGGCCGGCGCTCGCTGACACGTCCTGGAAGCGAAGCGGGCGCGGGCCCCAATCGTTCTTACGGAAGCGTCCCGCGAAGGCGATTAATCGGAGGCGCTGGCGGCGCGCTGCGGTTTCACGTCCACTTCCTTCAAGCGGCCGGTCTTCACGTCGTACACAAATCCGCGGATCGCAACCGATTTCGCGACCCAAGGATGGGCGCGAAGCTTCTGCACCTGGCGGCGGACGTTCTGCTCGCTATTGGGAAATGAATGGAATTGCTCCGGCGAAACCGCCGAAGCGCCGGTCTCGCGTTCGAGTTTCGCGAACAGGTCCTCATCCTTGAAAGTCAGCATGCCGCAATCGGTATGGTTGATGATCATGACCTCGTTCGTGCCGAGCAAGTGTTGCGAGATGAGCAGCGAGCGTATGGCGTCTTCCGTCACCACGCCGCCCGCGTTGCGAATAATGTGGGCCTCGCCGGTCTTCAGCCCCAGCATCGGTTCAATGGTCAGCCGCGCATCCATGCAGGCGATGACGGCGAGTTTTCGAGCCGGGGGCATTGGCAGATTGCCCAGATTGAAAGAGCCCGCGTAATTTTGGTTGGATTTGAGAGTTTCGTCGATCGTTCCCATCGGTGGCCTCCTTCGCACGCCATCCCAACGCGCGTCCTGCACGCGCTGGGGAATCGCGAGGATCGTGCGGTCGACGATGTTACCACGCCTGATCGCCAACAGATTTTTGCGCGGCGTGACGGCGGGAGCGCGGGACGCATTCGCCGAGGCAGGATTCTTCGCGAGGGCGGGCGATGCAACCAGATAGACAAAGCTGCCGTCGAAGTTCCCAGAACATGACCGAGCTAAGTGGTCCGGGAAAAAAATGACGCGCAAGGCGCGCCGGTTGCGGCTGCCGCGTGTTCGCACGCTAAGCCATTTGGCGGCGGCGCTCGTGGCCGGAAGTCTAGCGACCGCGGCAATCGCGCCGGGCCACGACGCGAATGCGCGCTCGCGAGCGGATCGGCCCTCGGCACAAGCATCTAGCAGCGGCGAGCCGACGACCACGCTGGCTGGAATTGTGCGAACCGCCGCGGGCGATCCCATTCCCGGCGCAGCGGTCCGCGCCACGCGGACCGAATCGAATCAAGCGTGGGTCACGTGGACGGATCAAAACGGCAAGTTTCAATTTCCGTCGGTGCCTGCGGGCCACTTCGCCATTGAAGCGGAACAACTGGGCTTCGAGACGTCCGAGCTGCAGTTGCAGGTCGCATCGGGGCTCGCGCCTCCGCCGATTCAGCTGACGCTGCGCGTCGCGTCGCTCGCCGACCTCGAAGGCGGCGTACAGGCGGCGGGCCAGACTAGCACAGGCGCGGGGACGGCGGCGAACCCAGCGCTCAACGGCAGGGCAAGAATGCGCGGGCAGCGGCAGCGGGGCAATCCCGCGGCATCGCCCAGCGCATCGGGCGGACGCGGCGGCTTCGGCGGCAGAGGGCAGCTTCCACCGGGCGTGGTGAACGCGCTGAGCGAAGGCCTGGCAAATGGAGGCTTTCAGCAAACCGACTTGACCGGAGACGCTGGAGCAAACGGTCAAGCGGAGGAAGTCGCTGGCGCCGGTCTGAACGCCGCGCCGCCAGCAGCCGCGGGAGCGGGCGGCACTTCCTCGGACGCTTTTCTGCTGCAGGGAACCGTGGGACAAGGGCTCTCGGCGAGCGGACCGCGTGGGTTTGGGCCAGGCGGCGGTGGACCGGCTGGGTTGATGCCGGAATCGCCAGGCGGGCCGGGCGGGCCGGGAATGCCCGGCGGAAATGTGGTGCAAGGTGGCCCCGGAGGCGGATCGCCCAATTCCGGCAGCCCCGGTGAAGGCGGCGGAGGTCCGCAGCGAATTTTCATTGCTCGCGGCGGCGGGGGCGGCCGGGGGCCGAGACTGTTCGCGGGCGGCGGAGGCGGCATGTTTTTCCGCCAGCAGGTGAACCGCATGCGCTTCAGCTTTTACGACCGCCTGGACGATTCCGCGTTTGACGCGCGACCGTACGCGATCACCGGCCACGCTTCGCCGAAGCTCGGTCATTTCAACGACCGATTTGGAGTGAATCTGGGCGGACCGCTGCGAATCCCTCATGTTTATAACGGCAGCGACAAGACGTATTTTTTTTCCAATTATCAGCACACGACGGCGAGTAGCGCGGTGAACACGTTTTCGACTGTGCCTGGTTTTGATGCGAGCGGGCTGGACGAGCGACACGGGTATTTCTGCGGCACGGCACTCTTCCAGCCGTTTTCCAATCCGTCGGCGGCGTATCCCACGGTTGCCGATTCAAATTGCGCGGGCGGCGTCGCCCAGCAGGTCCCGGTCAGCTCCGCCGCAGCCGGTCTACTGGCGTATATCCCGAAGCCAAACCTTCCTGGAACGGTTCAGAATTTTCTGCTGCAAGCCACGGCGCCAAGCAACGCGGACACTCTGAATGTGCACGTGCTGCACACGATCAACGCAAAATTCAATGTGAACGGCGGCTACAACTTCGAATCGGAGCGCGCCGATACGCTGAGCAACTATCCGGGGATCGGGGGCAGGGAATCGACGCGCGATCAAAGCGTCGATCTGGGATTGTTGCACAACTGGACGCCGCGGCTGGTGGAAAACATGTCCGTAAACTGGAGCCGCAGCCGCGCGCAGGCGCTGAGCCTGAACTCATTCGGCGCGAACATCGCGCAGCAACTGGGCATCCATGGAGTTTCCACCCAGCCGGTCGACTACGGCATTCCGCAGATTCGTTTCACGAGTTTTTCTGGAATCGACGATCCGGTTCCATCGCTCATCCGCAACCAAACACTTCGTTTCGACGACGGGCTTACCTGGGTACGTGCGAACCACAGCATGCAGTTTGGCGGCGAAATCCGCCGAATGCAGACGAATAACGCCGCCAGTCCGAATCCGCGCGGGCAGTTTGTGTTCACCGGCTTGCTGACGAGCCAGCTTACGGCGAGCGGCGCTCCAGTGCCGGGCACGGGCAATGATTTCGCGGATTTTCTGCTGGGCTTGCCTTTCACCACGAGCGAGCAGTTCGGAAATGCAAACACCTATTTTCGCAGCTGGGGTTTCGCCGCATACGCGCAAGACGATTGGCGGGCCAGCAAAAGTTTCACGTTGCTGTTGGGCGTCCGTTACGACGCGGTGACGCCGCCGATTGAACTGAACAACGCCATCGTGAATCTCGACGTAAATCCCGCGATCGCGGCGCTGGCGGCGGCCGGGAGAACGTGCGCAACCTGCGTTCAGCTGGTATTGCCCGGTCAAACGGGGCCGTATAGCGGCGCGTTCCCGCGCGCGCTGATCCACGGCGATTACAATAACTGGGGACCGCGATTCGGCTTCGCCTGGCAGCCGAAATTTATCAAGCCCCGGACGGTGGTCCGAGGCGGCTACTCGATTTTTTACAACGAGTCCGGCTACGACACTCTGGCGCGCGAGCTGGCCTATCAGCCACCCGTCTCGATCGCGCAGACGTGGACGACCTCGGTTTCGGCGCCGCTCACGATCGCGAACGGATTTCTGCCGCCGCAAGGTTCGAACCTGATTTCGAACACCGAAGCCGTCGATCCGTTCTATCGGAATGCCTATGCCCAAATGTGGACGCTCGGCGCCGAAACTTCGCTCACTCAGAACTGGATTCTCGACCTGACCTACACGGGCACGAAGGGCACTCATCTGGACGTTTTGCGAGCGCCGAATCGCGCACCGCTGGGAACGTCGCAAGCGAACATCCAGGCGAGCCGCGTGGATCCGGTGGCGACGGGCTTCACGTTCGATCAGTCCGGCGCGAATTCGATCTACAACGCGTTGCAGGTGCGCGTGATGCACCGCTTCACGCACGGGCTGATGCTGCAAGGCATTTATACCTACGGAAAATCGCTCGACAACGCGAGCTCCATCGGCGGCGGCACCGGCACAGTCGAGCAAATCGATGGGAATCTTGCGGCCGAGCGCGGGCTCTCCACA
>JAGWRH010000401.1 GCA_028876695.1 Acidobacteriota bacterium
TCGAGGCCCCAAAACCGCAACTTGGCCTCGTTCTTTTGCAGCATTTGTAGCGAATCGTCGAGCTTTTTCATCGCCGCATTGAACGACGACGCCAGGAAATAGACGGAGAGACTCCACCCGGAGCTTGCTTCCGGCGCAATTTGGCCATCGCGGCGGGCCGCGCGCTCGCTGGTGCGAAAGAAGGCCCGTACCCGCACATTGTATTTTCCGTTCTGGTTGCGCTCCAGCGCGCAAACGTACCGGTTCCCGCTAGAAATATTTCTTCCGGAGATCATATTAGCCCTCAGAAGCTTCGGCTCCGCTGCCGCTCGGCCGGGCACCCATCGGATTACGCGAGCGCCGCCAACTTCCGGCGAGTAGTCCAACTGGATCCTTTTCGGTTTCGACTTTTTCACCTGCATAAGCTTGCTCCCAGAAGAGGGCAACTCGCGTTTTCGGCGCTCAGGCAGCGGACGCAGCCGCATGTGATTCGGCCCCAAGTCTGCGCTCGGTACAGGCTCGACGAGAAGTCAATTTTAGCCGAGGCGTGTAGCAGCAGGCAAGGACCTTAGCTCTGTCCTTTAACTAGTTCACTTTCATATATTTACGAGAAACTCCGAAGTAATGCGCGAGAGGAAAAGCCCTGCGCGCGTGCCTCCGAGTCGAGCTGAAGCTCCGAGCCTGAAAAGCCGCTAACTGCTCTGGGTGAAGCGATTCATCTGGCCGGAATTGATGGTGAGCTTTCCTTCTTTACGCAATTTGTCCAGCAGAGACGTGCGGAAGGCTTCAAATGCCGCGCTCTGCCGGCTTTGAAGCAACTGCTGCTTGATTCCGGCCTCTTGCGCGGCGAAATCCGCCTGATTGGCGCCCTCGCGCGATACAACTTGATAGACCACCCAGTTGCCTTCGATAAGTGTGGGTCCGCCTGTCTGGCCGGACTGGAGATTAAACGCGGCGCTCAATTGCCTGCCGCTGCCTACAGCGGGCACGGAACCGTTGCGCGCGAACGAATCGGAAGTCGCTACGGCTAACCCGAGATCCTTCGCGGCTTTTTGCAGCGGCTCGCCCGCTTTGACTTTCTGTGCCAGCTCGGCCGCGCGCTGCTTTGCGAGCGTCACCGACTGCTCCTGCTGATAATCCGCCAGAACCTGGGAGTGAACCTCGGCGAGCGTGCCCTGATGAGCCGGCACTATATCTTTCACGGTTAAAAGGACGTACCCGGCGTCGGTCTGAATCGGCTGGCTGAGCTCGCCCGGCTGCAGAGACGTAATAATCTGGTGCAGCTCCTGCGAATTGCCGAGGGGGCCGATCGGCTCGGTGGCGGACACAGGCGGCACCTGGCCCAACTCCAGATTGAACTTCCTGGCCAGAGCATCGAGCGGCTGACGATCCGATTCCCGGACGGCATCCGCGAGCTGACCGGAAAGCTGGTTTGCCGCGTCGCTAACCTTCTGGTCGAGGATCGCCTTCCGCACTTCATCGCGGACTTCCGCGAAGCTCCTGGTACGCGCTGTCTCGCGGTCGATCACTTTGATGATTTCGAATCCATACGGGGTGGTCACGAGATCGGAAACGCCGTCCTTCGGCACGCTGAATGCGGCCTTTTCGAAAGCCGGCACCGTCTGGCCCTGCAAAATCCAGCCCAGGTCGCCTCCCTTCGACGCAGATGCGTCGTCTTCCGAATACTTTTTAGCGAGATCCTCGAAATTGGCGCCTTTCTTCCGCGCCTGAGCCAGAACATCCGCGGCTTTCTTACGAATTTCGGCCACTTCCGCATCCGTTTTGCCGACCGTCTTGAACAGGATGTGCTCGACGTGAGCGCGATTCTGGACTTGATAATCGGCCACGTGGGCCTGGTAATAGGCTTGCAGCTCCGGATCGGTGACCTGGGTATTGGCGCGCAACTTGGCCAAATCGAGCAGCGCGTAATTCACGGAACGCTTTTCCGGAATCTGGTAGCGAGCCTGATTTCGCGAAAACCAGGCTTCCAGCTCGGCATCGGTCGGCTGAATCTTGGGCGCCAGGTCCGTGGGCTTCACGAGCGCGTACTGGAGCTTGACCCGGTCGTTGCGCCACAGGAACTCCTGCTGCACTTCAGCGGGCGTGAGATTGATGCCATCGGTGACCAGGTCGCGGAACTTTTCCTCGAGCATCGACTCCCGGAGCGACGATTCGAAATCCCCGACGGACATTCCGGTGGCCTGCTGGATCTGGTTCTGATACACCTGCGGGTTCCACGTATTGTTGACCCAGGCGCTGGGGACGAGTTCGCGGATGCGCGCCGCTTCTTCCTCCGGTGTGACCTGGAGGCCGAGCTGTTGTGCCTCGTAATCCAGGGCCTGCTGGAAGACCATGTCGTTCAGCAATTGGCGCGCGTAGATCGGGCGCATCATCTGAGGGACCTGCTGATTACTCATCAGCCGGTCGAACTTCTGCTGGAATTCGACGACGGTGATGGGGCGCCCGCCCACGCTCGCGATCGCATCCGGCGAGCTAGCGTCCGTGCTCGGACCGCTCATCAGGCCGGGGACCAGCGTGACCACCATGCTGACGCAGATAATCATCAAGATCACACCCATGCTGATCTTGATCCATCGATTGCGATCGAGGTGGCGTTCCTGAATGCCTCGTAACATACGTTAACGAACCTTCCTGTCCCGGGATGTTTTCATTATACGGAAGTTCCCGGGCGATTCCCATCGAGATTCGGTGTGGCGCAGCCGCGGTAATTCGAGGGATTCGCTCGCTGCCTCGCGGCCAGCGGCTTTCGCCATCGAGAAACCGCGTTTGCTCGGCTGGACCTAGTTCCGAGCGCAACCGGCCGCGGTTGTTTACTCTTAGCGGCTTATGGGCGCAATTGCCTCAGCCCGCCTTTTTGAGAACGCAGTTTGCAGCCTCGCCGCCTTCTTCGGTTGACTAGCAGCCACACGTTGCGCGATCGCGAGCGGCGGTTCAATCGGGGACAACGTAGTTCTTTCGCTCAGATGACAGACTCCCGTCCGGCTACAGAACCGAGTTCGTCGAACAGAGCAATCCTTTGCGAACACGATACGAAGTGCCTCGCCAGCTAATCGTGGTCGTGAACAGCGCCTCTACCCAGATCAAGAGATTGATCACGTCGCGCAGCGGAACGAGCCACAAGTTCCGCCGCATGCTTGCATCATCAAGAGCCCACGCCGCGGTAATCCACACCTGCGTTAGGCGGAAAAACAAGTAGGCCGCAAGATACAGGGCGGCAAGCGTTAAAGACCGGGAGAAGATCATGGCTAGAATGGTCCATGGCAAACCAAACGTCAGCAAGAGTCCCAGGTATCCACCGAAGCGAACGTTTCGGAGCCCGACGGCCCAGCGAAGCTCATGCCGCCAATATTCGCGGAGCGTCTGACGAGGCAGTACGACTTCGACCGGCGACGGAAGCAAAGCGATCCGCAAGCCGCGCGCCGCGATGCGATTTCCGATCTCGAAGTCGTCCGAATGGCAGTTGATCATACCTTCGAACCCGCCAATTCCTCGCAAATGGGCCTTGGTTGTGGCCATCGTCCAACCGAAAGCGAACTGAATCTTCTTCTCAACCTTCCCCGCCACGAGAGCATTGGGCACCGTTTCGGCGGCGGCCACGAGCGCCTCGAGCCGGGCACCGAGGGTGCCGGCCACGGCACCACGGAAGAAGGCAGTTACCAACCCGACGGTGGAGTCCTGAAAATGCATGGCTACCTGGCGCAAATAATCCGGAGCAACGCGCACGTCACTATCGCTGACGACCAGAAGGTCATGGCAGGCTTCCCGGGCGAGTCGCGCGAGATTATTTAGTTTGCGA
>JAGWRH010000402.1 GCA_028876695.1 Acidobacteriota bacterium
CCGGCACAGTCGAGCAAATCGATGGGAATCTTGCGGCCGAGCGCGGGCTCTCCACATTCGACATTCGCCACCAGATGCGGATTTTTTCGATGTACGAGCTGCCCTTCGGTCAGCGCAGCCGCTGGGCGAATCACGGCTGGGCCGAACATGTTTTCGGCGACTGGCGCTTGCTGAACATCTTCACCTGGCAAACCGGAACGCCGTTCACCGCGCTGCTGGGAGGCACCGCTTCCGACAACGGAACCGGCGCGAATTTCTCGTTGCGGGCCGAGCAGCTGGGAAATCCGAACGCGGGGATTTGCGGCGGTTCGCCTCTGAATTTCTTTAACACCGCCGCGTTCGGCTTGCCTCCGGCGGACGCAAGCGGCAATCCGACCTATGGCAACGAGCGCCGCGGCGCGATCGAAGGGCCGTGCACATTGAGCTGGAACACGTCGATCGCGAAGACATTCCGCTTCGGCCCCGAACGCCGCCACATGCTGAACGTGCAGTGGCAGATCCAAAACGTGACCAACACCCCTAGCTTCAACGGCCTCGGCACGATTTTCGGCAGCTCGTTTTTCGGACAAGTGACCAGCGCATCGTCGATGCGCACGATGAGCTTGATGGCGCGGTTCAATTTTTAACGGAGCGGAAAGCGTTCCATGAAAGAGCGACCTCCCGTGCGTGGCGGAAGCAACAAATCGGCGCGGCGTGTGGCGGGCTTCCGGCCGCAATCGATATTTGCCGTTGGCGGGCTCGTGTGCCTCACTCTTGCCGCAAGCGTTGCGATGCACGGGCAACAAGCTCCCGCGGCCGCGCCAACCGCGCAATCCGGAATTCCGGCGCAAACACCGCACCTCAGCAGCGGCGTTCTGCGGGCGCAGTCGCAAATTGTGCGCATCGACGTGGAAGTGACGGACTCGAAGGGGCGCCCGGTGATCGGGCTGCGCCCCGATGAATTTACCATAACGGACAATGGCAAGATCGAGAAGATTTCCGCGTTTTCCTACGCCGATATCGAGCGCATGGAGACGGCAGGCCCGGAAAGCAGCCAACCGATCGTGGTTGCCGTCGATAACGCTGGGCCGAACGTTCGCCCAGCGGAACAGGAAGCCATCAGCAATCAGATCCATGATCGCCGGTTGATCGTGCTGTTCTTCGATCTATCCACCATGGCCACGGACGATATTCTTCGCGCGCACCGTGCGGCGGACAAGTTCGTGACACAGCAGATGACCGCCGCCGATCTCGTGGCCGTGGTCACGTTCGGCACGCGGCTCTCGATTGTGATGAATTTTACGAACGATCGCGCGGCTCTGGACAAAGCGATCGGCGCGATTGTGCCGGGCGCGCCCTCGCAACTGGCGAACCCGCTGTACGCGCCGGCGCAGAATGGCGAGTACGACGTCCAGCAGGATACCGGCGCGGCGTACACCGCGGACGAAACGGAATTCAACGTTTTCAATACCGACCAGAAGCTCGAAGCGATCGAAAATCTCGCCGAAGTGCTTGCCGGAATTCCCGGGCGCAAGGCACTGGTGGAATTTACCGGCGGGATCACGCAGACGGGCGAGGACAACCGCGCCGAGCTTCGCGCGGCCACGGACGCCGCCAATCGCGCGGACGTCTCGATCTACTCGATCGACGCGCGCGGGCTTTTTGCCACGGCGCCGGGCGGGGACGCGACCGCGACGGCGGCCACGGGCAACTCGATGTTTTCCGGCGCGGCGGTGTTTCACCAGACCGAGCAGCGCCAGGACTCGCGCGACACGCTGGCCACGCTTTCCACGGACACCGGCGGCCGCGCGTTTTTCGATCTTGGCGACCTGAGCGACGCGTTTCCGAAAATCGAGAGCGAAAATAGCGGCTACTACCTTGTCGGCTACACGCTGCCGGCGGACGTGAAGCGCGACGGAAGCTGGCACTCCGTGCGCGTGAAAGTGAACGCGCCGGGCGTGCACGTGCGCTATCGCAACGGATATTACGCGCCGCGCGATTTCCAGCACCTGGAAAAAGAATACCGCGACCAGCAGCTGGCCGACGCGATGAATTCCGAAGATCCGGAAGTCGATTTGCCGGTGGCGGTCGAAACGGGAATCTTTCGCATCGGCGACCAGCAAAGCTATGTCCCCATCGCCGCGAAGCTTTCGTCGAGCGCGCTCGACTGGGCGAAGAAGCACGACCGGCGCGAAGCGGCTTTCGATTTCGCCGCGCAAGTCCGCGCCGTGCCTTCCGGTCAGATCGTCGCCGAATTGCGCGACACGATCACCGTGCACCTGGACGAGCAGCGTTATGAGCAGGTGAGCCGCAGCCCGCTCGTTTACCAAGGCGGAGTGGTGCTGGCACCCGGAACGTACCGGCTGAAATTTCTGGCGCGAGAGGACGAATCCGGGAAGATCGGCACGTTCGAACAGCCGCTGACAATTCCGGCGCGAACCGCGTCGCGCATGTCGCTCAGTTCGGTGCTGCTATCGAGCCAGTTAGTGGCGGCGGAAAAATCCGGCGAAGTGCGCACACAGGAGCAGGGCCTGCGCGCGCGCCTGACCGCGTCGCCGCTCGACGTGCAAGGCGAAAAGATCATTCCCAGCGTGACGCGATTTTTTAACCGAGGCCAGACGCTCTACGTTTTCTTCCAGGCGTATTTCCCGGAGAAGAACGCCAAATCCGGCGCGTTCGACGCCGGGACGTTGCGCGGCGGATTGGTATTTTTCCGCGGCGGGGTGCAGGTGAACGCGACGCCGTTGCTGGCTCCCACGGAAATCGACGCGCGCTCGCACACCGCGTCTTTCCGGCTGGGCATTCCACTGGCGAAGCTGCCCGAGGGACGCTACACGGTGCAGGCGGTGGCGATCGCGGCCGGAACGCAGCAAGCGGCATTTGGCAGCGCGTATTTCGCTCTCGAACACGCGCCCGGCGAGGGCGCGCAGGTTGTGCCCGCAGCCGCGACGCCAGCTCCGGGCGTTCCATCGACCACGCAGCCGAACTGAATCGCGAGCTTCATGGTTCGCGTGCCCGTTTCGGCGCCGGCCGAAACAACAAACGGCCCGGTTACCCGGGCCGCTGTCCACGCGCACGTCGAAATTCGCGGAACTAATCCTGTGAGTTGCCTTTACTCCTTCCTTCGCTATGCCCCTGCTGACGCGCCGGAGGCGACGACCGCTCCGGTTGTTGCCTCGGCGCCAGCTGCGTGCGGGGCTGGTTCTCGTTTCGGTTCTGATTGCGGTTCAGCGGCGGATGCACGTCATACATGTTGTCGTGCGCTTGCGGTGGCGGCGCGTAACGGAACGTCCGCGGATTATTGTTGCGATTCACCTGATCGTTATTCGGAGAAGCGTTCTGATTGTAGTTCCGCTCCTGTGGCTGGTTCCGATTGTAATTGCGCTCCTGAGGCTGGTTCTGGTTGTAATTCCGCTCCTGAGGCTGGTTCTGATTGCGATTCTCCGGGACGTATGCGGGCGGGGGCTGATTGGGATTCCGTCCGTCCGGCGGCCGCTGCGTTCGGTTCTCATCGGCAGGCGGCTGCGTCCGGTTCCCACCGGCGGGCGGCTCGAAGGGCCGGAATCCCGGCTGCTCTGGCTGCTGCTGGGGCCGGTTCCCGTTGTTCTCGATTGGCTGATGCGCCTGCGGCGTGGCACCCTGCGGAACCGTGGGCCGGCTGAACTCGCGGCTGTCGTTGGTGTAGATGTTCCCGCCTCGATTGGGATTGGCAACCGCGGGAGTCGTCCGCACTACCACCGGGCGCCGGGCGATCGGGACGGACGGCCTGGCATTGGATATCCGGGCCGTAGCGGAAACGTAGCTGGTGCGAGCGGGGGCAATCGGCTGTGATTCCACAACGCGCGCGCGTTCCACTTGCTGCGCGTTCACGTGAAGCATGCCTTGCGAGACCGGCCGCGCATTCACGAACGTATCGCGCTGAACCACGGTAACGGCGCGCTCGTTCCGCGCGTAGGTATAGTTGACGTTGGTCACGTTGCGATTGATCACCACGTTGTTATAGACGTTGGTGACTTGCGTGACGTTCACCACGCGCGTGTTGGTGACGTTGACGTTCTCCACGTACCGCGGGCTGCAGCGATACGCGGGAACGTACACGTCGCGCGGTCCCAGCGGGAACCATGCCACCCCCGCCATTCCGCCACCAAACGCGACGGATACGCTCCATCCGGCGCCGCCCACGAACGCAACCAGCGCCGGTGCATACACGGGTCGCACGACGCGCGGGCCGGGCACCCAGGCCCAGCGGCTGCGAATGAAGCACCATCGCCCGTAATGGAACGGAGCAAATCCCCACGGCTCGGCATCGACCCACGTCCATCCCCACGGCTCTATGTAAACCCAGTGGCCCATCCGATATGGAGCCCAGCCAGCGGCCACGCTGGTCGGGTACCAAACCATGCCGTAATCGGCGTCGGAGTCCCACTGGCCATAATGATCGAGGTCGTAGTAGCCATCCACGTCGCGCGAAACATAGCGCGCCGAGATGGAGTTGTTTTCGCGCTGATCGCGATCCTGGCACCACGCTTCGAAATCGTCGAACCATGGCAGCGGGCGCGCGTCGTAACTCAGCTGATCGGTGCCGCTCAACACGTATTCCTGGCCCTCCGGAAGCGTCCACGAATCTCCGCCGCCAGTCACCTGCGCCTCGCCTTCGCGAACCACGACGATGGTCGTGTCGCTGTCCGGATCGGTGGAGATCAGATATTCGCCGGAACGCGTCAGCGTGAGCGCGACATTCGGCGTATCGAATTCATAATCTTCGCCGGGCGCCAGATCTCGCAAATGGACTTCGATGGTGCCCTGCGCCAGTTGGATCTGCGCGGTGCGGTCGTCGAGGGTCAGAAACGAAATGCCCGTGTTGCCGGATAGGCGGATCGCCGTGCTGTCGATGTGAACCTCGCCGCGCGAATCCTGGTCGGCCCAAAGATTGTCGCCGGTAGTGAGGGGGCGGTTGGGATCGGCTTGCACCCAATCCTGGTCGCCGGAAACCTGATAGGAAACGGAGCCTTGCATGTAGTTCAGCCGCGCCACGCGGTCCGGCGGATCGGCCTGGTCGTCGTCTTGCGCGAAAACCGGGCGCGCCAGCGAGCCGGATAGAACCAGGAGTAGAACGAAAGGAAGGCAACGCCAGAACGAGTTGCTCATGGAAATGGCTCCTCGGGTGAATCGCTCCCTTGATATCACAGCAACTCGTTTGGTCCAACTGAACGCCGTGAACCATGTAAACCATGCGACAACACGCGTCGTTGACATTGTCGGCTCCCGCTCATCCAACACGAAATCACAACGTGAGTCTCGCTTGCTGCTTCCAATTCGGTCCGAAGTTCCGAATCTCGAGCTCTGCGGCGCGGCTGCGTGCCAAGTGGAGCCGCGATTGCCGCGTTTGCCAAGCTAACGGCGCTCTCCGTCGCCATGGCTGCTGCCTCCACCGCGCGAGCCTCCGCCACCGCCGCCGTGATAGCCGCCGCCGGCTCCGCCGCCACGGTAACCACCGTTACCACCGCCGCCGTGATAGCCTCCGCCGCCACCGCCGCCGCGGTAACCACCGTTACCACCGCCGTTGTACCCACCGCCACCTCCGCCGCTGGGTGCGCTGTAACCTCCCCGTGGCGCCTGGCCGTAGCCGCCGTGCGGACCGGAGTAGCCGCCGCGCGGAGCCTGGCCGTAGGAAGGCGCGTCGTAG